>NZ_JAQCNJ010000014.1 GCF_028275055.1 Haloplanus sp. | reverse complement strand
AGAGACGGCTGTTTTTGGGCGCACGGGTGCCGTCGTGCGGAATCGGGGTCACGTCCTCGATGCGGCCGATCTCGAGGCCGGCGCGTGCAAGCGCCCGGATGGTCGCCTGTGCGCCCGGTCCTGGGGACTTGTTGCCGTTGCCACCGGGGCCGCGCACGCGAACGTGGACACCCTCGACGCCGGCCGCGAGAACTTCCTCGGCCACCACCTCGGCCATCTGCATCGCCGCGTACGGCGACGCCTCGTCCCGGTTTTGCTTCACGACCGTTCCACCGCTCGACTTGGCGATTGTCTCGGCGCCGGTCTGGTCGGTGACCGTGATGAGCGTGTTGTTGAACGACGCGTGGACGTGGGCGATACCCCACTTGTCCTGTTCTTCCTCGGCGCTCATTCCTGTGCCTCCGCGCGTTCCGGGTGTAGATCATCCGCGAGCGGACTCGTCTCGTCGAAGGCGACACTCGACTGTTCGTCGACCTCGACCTTTTTCGAGGGCCGTTGGACACGGGCCCCGTCGACGGTGATGTGTCCGTGGCTGACGAACTGCCGGGCCTGTTGGGGCGTGTGTGCGAGCCCCTGCCGGTACACGACGGTTTGAAGCCGCCGTTCGAGCAGATCCGTCACCTCAAGCGACAGAACATCGCTGATGTCGTCCTCGTCGTCGAGAATGCCGAGTCGCTGGAGGCGCGCGATGAACTCGCTGCCCGCCTCGCCCGCGACATCGACGTCACCCTGGGCATCGCCGAGCAGTCGTCGCGCCTCGCGGCGCATCTCGCGTAGTTCGGACTGGGTACGCCAGAGTTCCTCTTTGTTGCTCAGCCCGTATCGCCCGAGAAGGTCGGCCTCCTCCGCGATACGCTCGCCCTGATATGGATGGTTGGGCGTCTCGTAGAACTTGGTGTTTTTGCCTGTGGTCATGCGTCGTCGCCCTCCGCGGCCTCCTCCTCGGCCATGTCCTCTTTGATTGCCTCGACGTTGACGCCGATGGTGCCTTCGGTACGGCCGGTGGACTTCGTCCGCTGGCCGCGCACCTTCTGGCCGCGCTTGTGTCGGACGCCGCGGTAGGAGTCGATCATTTTCATCCGGTTGATGTCCTGTGTGCGGGTCTGGCTGAGGTCGGAGCCGACGCGGTGGCTGTTCTCGCCGGAGAAAAAGTCGTTCCGGCGGTTCACCATCCATCCGGGGACTTGATCCTCGAAGTTCTCCACGACCTCGATCACGCGGTCGATTTCGTCGTCGTCGAGACGTCCGAACGTGGCCGTCCGATCCACGTCGGCCGCGTCGGCGACGATGCGCGCCGTGCGCTTGCCGATTCCGTTCATGTCGGTGAGGCTCCGCTCGACGGCTTTCGTCCCGTCGAGGTCGGTCTGTCCGATTCGGACGAAGTACCGAAGGTCTTCGTCGTCCTCGGGGGAGCCGTCCTGTGGTTCTTCTGCACTCATGGGTATGGGGGTGGTGCGAGCGTTGCGGCGGGGATTCGAACCCCGGAGGCTTGACGCCACAGAGTTAGCAACCCTGCGCCTTGGGCCAGACTTGGCTACCGCAACACCGGCAGTCGTGTCGTTGTATCGTATCGTCGCCCGCGCAAACCCAACGGGTTTGCTGGCAGACAAACCGTGACGCGGTCCGTCGGCCACGCGAACTCGGGGCCGAACGCCCCTGCAGCGTATGCAGTCGAACCAACCCGGGGGCGATACTTAAACATCACGAAAGGACGGGGGCGTGGGTCGGTGTCACAGCCACAACGACGGTCCGCGGACAACGCCCGGCACCCGTTATATCCCCGTCTCGGCGAACGTCTCGGCCGAAACGGCGACCCCGCCGCGTGGCGACGACCGCAGGCAGGGCGGGACCGTGGGTCATGCGTGCCGGCGGCCTCGGACGCTGGCCGGTCGGGAAGACCGGTGTGTGACGAACCCGGTGGTCGTTCCTGTTCGTTTCGAACTGGCGTATTTTGAAACGGTCCGTGTCGGGCGGGCTACGCCGTCGGCGCGCCGATGTACTCCTCGTTGAGCACCCACTCGCCGTCGTCGTTTTTGATCATATACTCGCCGTAGTAGGGGACACGGTTCGCAACCGTCTCCCGGAACGTCTCTCTGATCTCGGCTTTCGTCATCTCGCCCATCGACCTGAGGTCGTCGTTACGGTTGAGACAGCCCTTCAGGTAGCCCTCGTGTGTGACGCGGACTCGGTGGCAGTTGGCACAGAAGGTGGGGTTCTCGACGGGGTCGACGATTTCGACCATGCCACCGTCGACCCAGTAGCGCTTGCGGTCGTGCATCTCGCGGTGTTCGACCTCGTCGGCGATGTCGGCCAACCAGCCGTGGACCCGGTCGATGTCGATGTTCCACTCCGGTTTGCCGGTGAGTTCGGGCATATACTCGATCAACTGGAGCTGGAGACCGTCGTTCTCGGCGACGTGGTCCACCATCCCTTCGACGTAGCCCGCCGTGTGCTCGAAAACGACCATATTCAGCTTGACCGGGTCGAGTCCCGCGTCGAGGGCGGCCTCGACACCCTCCATCACCTTGTCGTATGCACCCGACTTCGTGATCTCCGCGAACTCATCGGGGTCGAGGGCGTCCTGCGAGACGTTGACGCGTTCGAGACCGGCGTCGACCAGATCCTGAGCGCGTCCCGGCAGGTACGTTCCGTTGGTCGTCATCGATACCTCCATCGAGTCGGGGGTCCGACGGATGATCTCTTCTAGGTCGTCCCGAAGCATCGGCTCCCCGCCGGTGAACTTCACGCTGTCGACGTCGAACTCGGCGGCCACCTTGAGGAAACGGACGATATCGTCCGTCGACATCTCGTCGTCCTGTGGCTCCATCGGCCCGCGCGTGTCGCCGAGGCCCTCGTTGTGACAGTAGACACAGTCGAAGTTGCACCGATCGGTGAGCGAGACGCGAACACCCGTCACCTCTCGACCGAAGTCGTCCTCCAGCATTATACTCGACGCTTCGTCCCCAGGGGCTTAAATTGGCCCCATACTGACCGGCTTATGTAACCAATTTCAGTTATATCCTGCCCGGCATGTCACGGCCAAGCGTTCCATCGTGCCGGTTCACGACAAAACTCTTATGCGGGTCTCACTCGCAGGTCGCTGCATGGACGAAGCTGACGTGCGGGAGTTGCTCGGTCGGGTCGAGGATCCGGACCTCGGCGACGACATCATCTCCCTCGGACTGGTCAACGGCGTGGCGGTCGAGAACGGCGTCGTGAAGGTGTCATTGGCGCTCGGTGCGCCGTACGCGCCGTCGGAGAGCGCCATCGCCGCCGAGGTACGGGAGGTTCTCGCTGAGGCGGGACTGGAGGTCGAACTCACGGCTAAACTCCCGTCGTCGTCACGCGACGACGAGGTGTTGCCGGGCGTAAAGAACGTGATCGCCGTCGCGTCGGGCAAAGGCGGTGTGGGTAAGTCGACCGTTGCGGTCAATCTCGCCGCCGGCCTGTCGAAACTCGGCGCACGCGTCGGGTTGTTCGACACCGATGTGTACGGCCCGAACGTCCCCCGGATGCTCGGCTCCGAGGAACCCCCGACCGCGACGGACGACGACACCATCATCCCGCCCGAGCGCTTCGGGGTGAAGCTCATCAGCATGGCGTTCATGGTGGGCGAGGACGACCCCGTTATCTGGCGCGGGCCCATGGTGCATAAGATACTCACGCAGATGGTCGAGGACGTCGAGTGGGGCGAACTCGACTATCTCGTTCTCGATATGCCCCCCGGAACCGGCGACACGCAACTCACCATCCTCCAGACGCTGCCTCTCGCCGGTGCGGTCATCGTCACGACGCCCGAGGAGGTGGCCGTCGACGACGCGCGCAAGGGGATTCGAATGTTCGGCAAACACGACACGAACGTACTCGGCCTCATCGAGAATATGAGTTCGTTCGTTTGTCCCGACTGCGGGGGCGAACACGACGTGTTCGGCTCCGGCGGCGGGCGGGGGTTGGCGGAGGCGAACGAACTCCCGTATCTCGGCGGGGTGCCACTCGATCCGGAGATTCGAACCGGATCGGATCCGATGGTCCTGAACGATGATCACCCGACTGCCGACGCCTTCCGTGTGGTCACCGAGGGTGTCGCCAACAACGTCGGCGTGGTCAATCGGCGTCGCGTCTCGGACTCGTAACCCGGGCGTGGCTCGGGACGGACGGGGCGACGGACCGTTGAAATCCGGTCACGACTGGGGCTGTCAGTCGATGGCCTTTCGGATTCGCTGGGCGAGAACGGCGTACTGATTCGTACCGACCCCCTTTTCGACGTAGTCGGTCACGTCGTCGATGATCGCCCGTTTGGCGACACGCTCCGAGCCCTGCCCGGTGAAAAGGATAAACGGAAGGGTCGGATCCCGCTCGCGGAGCGACTGCAGAAACTCGATACCGTCGGTGCCGGGCATACGGAAGTCGCTGACGACACAGTCCACCGAGCGGTCGTCGAGATACTCGAGTCCGCCCGCGGCGCTCGTGGTACGCTCGATGGCGAACCGGTCCGACTGTCGTTTCAGGAACAGTTCGCTCATCTCCAGGTCGTCCGGGTCGTCGTCGACCAACAGCACGTCGATACGCCGCGGGCGTTCGCTCGTGTCCGGGCTGGTTCCGAGCCGGACGGTGGACTGAACGTACCGTCCGAACAGGTTGAACAGGCGGGGTGTCTGAAAACAGACGACCGTTTTGGCCGGACTGCGGTCGTCCATCCAGATGAGCGTGACCGCCGCCTGCCGGTCGTCACCGAACGATTCGTGGCCCGTTCGAAACTCCGATATCGTCTCACGGGGGATACCGAAGGCCGTCGCGTCGCCATCCTCAAAGCGAATGTGCGTGGCTGTCGGCGACAGTGAGAGCGTTCGTGCCGTGTGGCGCCGCGTCCCGCCGACGGTGTGTCTGACGACCGTATCCGCGCCGGCCAGTAGGCCGCGAAACAACGTGTGCTGAAATCGGAGCAGGCTCCCCGCGTCCCCGTGGACCGACGCCACCTCGCGCACGTCATCGACATAGAACGCAAGCCGAATCGTCTCGGTCGAGTCGGGCGTCGCTCTGGGGGAGATGTCCTGAACGATGTCGAACACGTGGTCGAGGGGAATCAGCCGTGTTCCGTCGCCGGTGGCGAACACGAGTTCCCGGTCGTTCAGGACGACGCGCATCCGACTGGGTTCCGCCGTCCCGTCGCTCAGCGCCACGTCGGCCACGAAGTCGGCCAGCACATCCCCGGTCACGGTTAGACCACCACGTCGAGCATCGTAATGAACCGTTTTAGTTCGCCGGGGCCAGTTCTCACGAATTATAATACCGCGATGGGTTGAAGTTCACATCGGCGAGATGTCTACCATGGAGTCGGAGACTCGTGTCCTTCTTGTCGGAGCCGAGAGGGTGGCGGGCGATTCGACGGCGGCATTTCTCGAGCGAGCGTGCGATGGCGTCCGGACGGTACAGTGCAACGACCCGGCCAACGCAACGGCTCACCTTCGCGAGAACCCGGTTGACTGCGTGGTAAGCGGCTACCGGCTTCCCGGCACAGACGGTGTCGACTTCTGTCGTACCGTCC
>NZ_JAQCNJ010000010.1 GCF_028275055.1 Haloplanus sp. | reverse complement strand
GACGACTTCCTCCCGAAGGGGATTCCCTTCTCGATGATGACCGATCAGCGGATGTGGACCGACCGCCTCACACAGTACGTCCGCGCCGTCGAGAAGGTCGAGGCCGGAGAGTCGACCACCGGACTGGAGGCACGCCGTCTGGCCGACATGCTACAGGACTCGGCGTTCGGGACAAACGAGCGAGACGACTTTTACGAGTATCTGGACGACCGCGAGGAGGCGGCGGACACCGACGACATCACCGAACTGGAGGTGCCCGCAGACGTTGTCGAGGACCACATCCCCTTCATGCCCGGACGGACCGCCGCGGGTGACATGCTCCGGAAGGTGACGAGTTTCCAACGCGACGCCGTCGACGCCTACTTCGACGGCGACTACGACGGGATGGACCCCAGTCGGGTCCGCGTCGGCACCATCCACTCCGCGAAGGGTCGGGAAGCGGACCACGTGTTCGTCTGTACCGACCTCACGGAGAAGGTGGTCGAACAGATGGCGGCGAGTATCGACGATCCGACCGGCGTGGCCGGCGTCGAGGAGTTTACCGCCCACACGAGCCCGGTCCCCCTGCTGACCGACAACGAGCGGCGGGTGTTCTACGTCGGGATGAGCCGTGCGCGGGAGCGACTCGTTCTCCTCGAGAACCTGATTGGCGGTGCGCCGACCCTTCCGATCGGCGTCCTCCTGCACAACGAACTCCGCGACGAGGACGTCGAGGGGATGCTCGAGGAGGCACAGTCCACGCCGGTCCCGGAACCCGAGGCGTGACGGACGGGGGCGACGCCGCAACCGCGGTCGAACGCGCACTCGATCCGGCCGGCGCCGGCGTTGTCGCCGCCGCGGCCGCCCTCGCGATGGCGACGCCGGTCGACGGCCGCCTGTGTGTCGACGACACCCCACTCACGGCCACCCGACTCGAAGCCGTCGCCGCCGACGGCGTGTGCCGGGCCGGGGGTGACCCGTCCGGCACGACGGCCGTCGAACCGTCGGGTGAACTGCGGGCGGGGCAACCGGTGATCGTCGCCCTCGAACCCCGGGTCGGTGGCGTTGGCGGCCCGCTCTCGCGGACGTTCGTCGTCGACGGGGACGGTGGGTGGGAACGCCGGGCTGCCGTCGCGGTCGGCATGGCACACGACGCCGTCCGGCGGGTCGCCGAACCCGGCCTGCCGGCGCGGCGGGTCGTCGACGAGGCGGTCGCCGAACTCGGCGCGTACGGCCTCGCGACCGACGGGGTGGTGGCGCGGTCGATCGGCGGAACCGATGTCGACTTCTCGACGGATGACGCTCTCGTCGCCGGTGATGTCTTCGTGCTCGATCCGGCCGCGACCGATCCGGACCCCGGGACCGGCCGGGGTCGCGTCCGGGTCGGAACGTGTTATGCGGTCACCGAATCGGGCTGTCGGCCGCTCGGGGCGACGCCGACATCGCTGTCGCCGGGGGCGTACTAGCCCTCGTTCTCGTTCTCGTTCTCGCCTTTGTCCCCGGCGTCGGCGTCGGGGTCCTTGACCGCGCTCCCGACGACCCGTTCGACGACCGCACCCGGCAGGTCGGCCGGGGTCGTGAGCCGACGGGGGAGAACGACCATCAGGACCGCGACGGCGACGAGACCGCCCCCGAGTACCGGCTGGCCCGAAAGAAGCGTCTCGACACCGAACAGGCCGAGCGGGACGGCGAAGATCAGCGACGCCGCCAGCCCGACCGTTTCGAGGATCCCGAGTCGCATGGTAGTGATTACGACGCCCCGCCCCAAAGCGTCGCCGCTTCGCGTCGGCCGAATCGCAACCCCTTACTCCGGTCGACCCCGACGTATGAGTATGTTCACGGGCATCGTCGAGGGGACAGGAGAGATAGTCGGCGTCGACGACGCCGAGGAGGGTCGTCGGCTCCGTCTGCGTCATGACTTCGACGCCGTCGAGGAGGGCCAGTCGATCAGTGTGAGCGGGGCCTGTCTCACGGTGGAGCGCCACGGTCACGGCGACGGCTGGTTCGAGGTGTTTCTCGCCGAGGAAACGGTCGAGAAGACGTATCTCGGGCGCGTGGCGGTCGGCGACGCGGTCAACCTCGAACGTGCCATGCCCGCCGACGGCCGGTTTGACGGCCATGTGGTTCAAGGCCACGTCGACGGCGTTGCGACCGTCGAGACGGTCGAACGGGTCGGCGACGACTGGGAGTTCACCTTCGCCCTCCCGGACGACCTGCGGCGGTACGTCGTCTCCAAGGGGTCTATCGCACTCGACGGCATCAGCCTCACCGTCGCCGCCCTCGACGACGACGCCGGGACGGTGTCCGTCGCCATCATCCCGACGACGTACGATCTGACGACGTTATCGGAAAAGGAGTCGGGCGACCCCATCCACGTCGAGGTGGACGTGGTGGCGAAGTACGTCGAGCGGTTGGTTTAGGGGTCGAACTCCGCCACGTCCGACTCGAAGGCCGACTCCTCGGCCGCCTCGTCCTCATGGACCGTCCGGTAGGTCCGGTTGTACCGTCGAATCTTTCCAAAGAGGATCAGTCCGAAGACACCGTCGTAGATAAGAACGTACAACAAAAAGGCGGGGAGTTCCGGCAGGCCGGTCGCGAAGCCGACCACCCCCGACCCGATACCGACGGTGGCGTTGTATGTGGCGTGGATGAGTGCGGCGATGAGCAGTCCCTTGACCACGATTGGACCCCGCTGCCGTGGGTTGAACTTCGCGAGACCGAGGTAGTAGCCCGCGAAGGCGGAGTAGATGACGTGGCCCGGCCCGGCCAGTGCGCGGATGGCGGTGATACCACCCCCAGCCCCGATGAGACCGAGGCCCGCGGCGGCGGGCGCGGCGTCGACGCTCTGTGTAATGTAAAGGGCGTTCTCGATGGTGGCGAAGCCGAGTCCGGCCACCGCGCCGTACACCGCGCCGTCAACAACGGCCTCGAAGCTGTCGGTGCCGTAGGCATAAAGCCGCACGGCCAGCAGTTTCACCGTCTCCTCGACGGGACCGACGACGAGAAAGAAAAAGAGAACGGTGCCGACAAAGCCGAGTCCGGCGAACAGCCCGCGGGTGTAGGAGTTGAGAACCGCGGCGAAGTTGGCCGTCAGAACGCCGAGTAAGAACGTGGCGACGAGCAAGGGGAGCGGTTCGTTGGTGGTCACGTCCGACTGGCGGACGTAGACGGTGAGCGCGAGCGCAGGGACCGCCGAGAGAACGGTCAACACGCCGATCTGCGGGTCGGTCAGCGCGCTCAACCCGCCGATCGCGACGAGGATGAGAAGGGCAATGGCGACGACGAACAGGCGAGCCGAGGCGACGGACCCCCGGTAGATCCCGGCGGAGACGGTGTCGAGCAGTCCACGGCGCTCCCAGGTGGCGATGTCGTAGAGGTCCGTGGAGTCGTCGGCACGTTCCTCGACCGGGTCCCGTCTACGCGGCATGTATGAACGGTCGGTGGCCAGCCGTTAATCTCTTCGCCCGTTCGGTCCCGGACCGCCGGCTATTTGTCCCGGGGCGGCCCATCAAACGGTATGTACGACTTCGTCGTGGTCGGCGTCGGACCGGCGGGGGCGCGTTTCGCCCGGCGGGCGGCCGAGGCCGGATACGACGTACTGGCCCTCGAAAAGGGGACGATCGGAACGCCGCTTGCCTGTTCGGGCCACGTCAGCACCGATATCTGGGAGTACGTCCCCGACGAGGCCGAGAATCGCCTGCAACAGAACCGGGTGTACGGTGCGAACTTCCACCTCGGCGGGCCGGGATCACGGGCCTACCCTTTTTATAAGTCCGAGGCGGTGTCGAACGTAATCGACCGGGTCGGACTGGACCGGACGCTCGCCGACGCCGCGCGGGCGGCAGGGGCCGACGTGCGCGAGAACCACACCGTCACCGGGGTCGACGAACACGCAGACGGTGTGACGGTGACCGCGAAAGCCGAGGACCGGGCCGTCACGTTCGAGGCGCGACTGGTTGCGGGCTGTGACGGGCCGGTCTCGCGGGTGCGTCGCGAGGTCGGACTCCCCGAACCGGCCGAGCGACTCCACGGCGTCCTCGCGTTCGACGACACCCCCGACGGCGGGGACTTCGTTGACGTCCACCTGACGGTGCCGCGGTTTTTCGCGTGGCGTATCCCACGAGGCGAGGCGGGCGTCGAATACGGCCTCGCCACGCCACCGGGTGTCGAAGTGGCGGAGGCGTTCGACCGCCTGACCGACGCCTACGGCGCCGAGACGGACCGGCGCTGTTCCGGCGGGATCCCGATCGGGCCGCCGGAGTCGGTGACCGGTGACCGGACCGTTCTCATCGGCGACGCCGCCGCCCAGACAAAGCCCTTCACCGGTGGCGGCATCCTCTACGGCATGACCGCCGCCGACCACGCCGCGGAGACGATAGACCCCGACGACCCCGCGACGCTCGCGGACTACGAACGAGCGTGGCGCGCCGACCTGCGCCGGGAGATCCGACTCGGCGGCCTGATCCGGCGGGCGTACTCGCTTCCGGACCCCGTCCAACGGCTCGGCTTGTGGGCGCTCGACGGCGAGATCGGCGTCCACATGGACCGCCCCACGTCGGTGTTTTCCGCGAGTCACCTCCGGGCCGTCGTGTCGGGACTCCTCCCTGGTGGGTCCGGATCGAGGGCGGGGGCAGAAGGTCGGTCACCGATCGAACCCGAGGAGCCGACACCCTCGGACGGCGAGAACGGTCAGTAACCGGGGAGGCGGGCGGACCGACCGCTCCCGTCGACGAACGGCAGGTCGACGAGCGTCGCGTCGACCGCCGTGCCGTCGACACGGACGGTGAGTGTTGGCGGGTCGTCGGCGTTCAGCGTGTCGCTTCCGACGTAGGCGAGGGCGATGGGTCGGTCGAGCGACGGGCTGTGGATGCCGCGGGTCACCTCGCCGACCGCCGAATCCCCCGAAAAGACGGCCGCCCCGCCGTCGGGAACGGCCTCGGGGGCGAGTCCCACCAACTGCTTGCTCGGGCGACCCCGGTTCTCGACACGGGAGACGACCTCCTGACCGACGTAACACCCCTTGTCGAAGTCGAGCGCGTTTCGCAGGCCTGCGACGTTGGGGATCCGGTCGTCGAGTTCGGTCTCGAACAACGGCGTGCCGGCTTCAAGCGTCAGCGTCTCCCACGTCCGGTAGCCGGCGGGGGTCGTCGGCGTACCGCGGGTGAGCAGCGAATCGAGAACGGACTCGGCGTCGTCGGCCGCACACACCACCTCATAGCCCGTCTCGCCGGTTGGATCGTCCGTCGAGATGGCGGTGACACCGGCGCCGGCGACCGACCCGCGCACGAACCTGAGCGGGTGCTCCGGGACCGTCGCGCCGGCGAGAACGGTCGAGAGCGTCTCGGTGGCCGTCGGCCCGTGAACGCCGAAGACGGCGAAGTCGTCGGTGGCGTCGCGGATCGACACGTCCTCGATAAACACCTTGTCGCTCCACTCGTCGGCCAGCGGAGCGGCGCGGGCGGGCGGCGTGAAACAAAGCAGGCGTTCGCCGGCGTTGTAAACGTACAGATCCGTTTCGATACCGCCCTGTGGATCGAGCAAAAGCGCGTAACACCCCTCCCCGTCGGCATCGGGGACACGGTTGGAGACGGCGTTGTCGACGTAGTCGACGGCGTCTCCACCCTCGACGGCGACGACGCCGTACCCCATCTCGATGATGCCAACGCCGTTGCGGACCGCGAGGTGGGCCCGCTCGGGACGACCGTAGTGCGCGACGACGCTGTGTCCGCCGCGCGTCTCGAACTCGGCACCGTAGTCGGCGTGGAGGCCGCGTGTCATCGCGTGTGGGTAGGCGGTCGGGGGGAAAAAGCAACGCGGTCGGGTCAGAGCCCGAGGCGGTCGCGGACGATGTCAAACAAACTGTCGTCGTCGTCCGGCGGGTCGGCCGGATCGGGAACGACACGATCGTCCGGGAGAACGATCGCCTGACCGTCGGTGGCCTCGACCTCGATGAGCGAGTCGTCCTTTAATTCGGCGAGTGCCCCTTCGAGCGTGTCGATGTTGACGTCGGCGGCCGCACGGAGTTCGAACACGGTCATTCCTTCCTCGCCGCGGTCGACCAACGCATCAAGCACGACCACTTGCACGTCCGGTCGGTCCCGGAACTCCCGCTTAGCCTTCATACGCGGGCCTAAAGACCGCGGACGGCTTACCTGTACCGACAACAGTGCGTCCGACGCGTGTCTGACGGACGCTTTTGATGTAGTGTCTGCTATCCGGGTTCAATGGGACTTAGGTGCCTGCTGGGACACGAGTACGCGAACCGCGAGGTGGAGCGTGACCGTGAGGAGCGTGGCGACGAGGTGGTGGTCACATACCGAACCGTCGAGACGTGTGACCGGTGTGGGGAGCGCCGGATCGTCAGCGAAAACAAGGAGGTTCGGTCGGTGCAGAGACCCGGCGACGAGACGATGGCGACCGGACTGGGCAACGGTGTGACACCCGACCCCGACCCCGACCCCGGAGGCGGCGGCGTGCCGGCCGACACGGACACCGACGAGGTCACCGGCGACGGCCCGGTCGGGGGGGAGCCGGGGGTCGCCCCGGAGCCGGAACCGGAACCGGAACCGGAGTCCGACCTGGCACGGAGCGACCCGTCGGAGCCGGAGCGAGAACCGGAACCGGAACCCATCGGTTCCGGCAACGACGGAGCCAACGGTCCCGCCGAGAACATCGACGACGGGATCATCCTCGACAACGACGGCCCGAACGAGAATCGCGGACACGGCGAGTGGCCCGACGCGGACGACCCGGTCGGGGAGGAAGCAGAGACGGAAGCGGAGGCGGAACCGGCACCGGGTGGTCCGTCGGGATCGGACGCGACAGACGGGGCGACGGTCGTCGACGGCAGCGACGACTGGCCGGACCCGGAGAGAACGGACGAAGGGTTCAACGCCCGAGCGAGCGACGCCGATCCGTCCGCCGCGTCCGTCGGAAGCGCAACGGCACACGGTGGCGACGGACACGGAGGTGTGGCGACAAACGGGGCGGCCTCGCCGACGGCGACCACCGACAAACGGTTCGTCGCCGCCGACGGGGTGGAACGGATCGGCGACGATGACGACGGGGCGGTGACGGAGTTCGTCTGCCCCAACTGTGGCTACACCCGCGCGACCGGCGGGTCGTCGATGCGCGCCGGCGACATCTGCCCGGAGTGTCATAAAGGCTACATTGACGAGCGGTGACGGGAGGACGAAACTGGTAAACCGGCGCTGTTCGAATCAGGCCCCATGAAGAAGTACAAAATGCGTCGTGGGGAGACGCTGGACGAGAACGCGCCGGATCTGAAAGCAACCATCGAAGGCTACTTCGGGGCGGTGTCCGGGACCGAGGAGGTCGACGGCCACGAACTCTACGTCGTCGAGGACCCGGACAATCCCGTCTTCGAGCGCATCGTCGCCGGAGCCGCGGAGTACAGCGGGAAAAAGGACAAACTCGCGGTTCACTTCGAGGAACGAGACGCCGCGGACGTGATCGCCGAAGGCAACGCCGACGCCGCCGAGGACGCCGTCAGCGACAAGAACGACTTTCTCCTCGAGGTGACGGGCCGGGACGCCAAGTCCCGCCGCGACTCGATGAAACGCTCCGTCGAGGACGACCCGGACGACGTACCGAACGCCTGACCCGGTCCCGCCCTTGGTGCCGGGCAGTGGCGGACCGCCGCCGCCCGGGACGAACCCGGGATCAAAGCGCCTCCGGAATCCATCCGCCGTCTATCTCCACGTTCTCGCCGCTGACGTAGCCGCTGTCGGAGTCGAGAAAGAAAAAGAGCACCTGCCGGAGATCCGCAAACGAGGCCCACCGGCCACGCGGGGCCTCGTCGGGGAACTCGTCGGAGTTCTCGACGACGTACGGCGAGAGGCAGTTGACCGTGATGCCGTCGTCGGTCGTGTCGTTCGCGAGCATCCGCGTAAACATGATGACCCCTGTCTTCGCGACGAGATACGGGAAATTTCTCGGGTAGACGAGTGCCTTCTCCGTCCCAGCGTAGCCGACGTTGACGATGCGGCCAAACCCCGCCTCGCGCATCGCGGGGAGCGCCCGCTTCGAACAAAGGTACGTCCCGTTGAGATTCGTCTCCAGCACTCGGTTCCACGTCTCGAAGTCGAGCTCCTCCCAGTGTCGAGGGGCGAAGTCACCGACGTTGTTCACCAACAGGTCGACCGTCCCGAGGTCGGCCTCCACGGCGTCGAACACCGCGTCCACCTCGTCGGGGTCGGTCACATCGCCCTGGACGGTCGTCGCCGAACCGCTCGCCTCGCGGGCGATGGTCGCCGTCGCGCGTGCGTCGGTGGCGCTCGTGTGGTAGTGGACGGCGACCGACGCGCCGGCGTCGGCCATCGAGAGGGCGAACTCCCGGCCGACGCCGTTCGCGCTTCCGGTCACCAGCGCAACCCGATCGGAGAGGTCGGTCGTGAGCATACCGGGAGGTTGAGGCCGGGCGGCAAAGAGGTGGGGGATCCGCTAAATCGCCTCAACCAGACTCGACGCGACCGACCGGGCTTTCTCCGCAAGCGGTTCGGAGACACGCCCGGCCGCCACCGCCGCGTCGAGTTCGTCATCGTCGACGCGGCGCACCTCGCCGTCCGGCCCTTTCACCACGTCGACGTGGAGGTCGACGTAGCGGACGGCGTCGGGGAACGCCTCGACAGGTGTACAAACGTTGACGTACGTTCCCTTGCGCTCGCCGTCGTCGCCCCGGTACACCGTGGGGTACCACCACCGTCCCTCACGGACCTTCGTGATCGCCACGTCACCGGCCGTCCGGGCGACACCGAGGGCGTCGTACGTCCCGCCGGGGGTCATCTCCCGGCGAAGGGTGAGCGTTCCGTCGGGGTCGCGGTCGGTCACCTCGGCCCGTCCGAGGACGATGCGGCGACCGTCGGGCTTGCCGTGGTCGAGGCGGACGTGGTCGCCCGCGACGGGACCGAAGGTGTCCGTCACCGGCACGAAGGGGAAGTCCTCGGTGTCGCTGTCGACCGCGTGTAGCGCCTCGACGAAGTCGACGGCGCGACTCGCCGCGCCGGACCCTGCCTTCACCCGGTGGTGGCCGGGCATCGTCGTCGTCACCTCGCGGCGGTCGGCGTCGAGAACGAACCGCGACTCCCGGCCGAACCACACCCACGCCGTCGCGGCGGGGGCGGTCACGCTGCGTGGCGGGGCCACGGACGAGTCAAGCGCCGATTCGACGGTCTCGGCGCGGTCGACCGCCGTCGAGAGCGCCGATTTTAACGCGTTGATGTCGGCATCGGTCGCCGCGTCGGCCCAGCGAAGCCCCCAGCCGTCGGGGGAGTCGATGCCGAGAAGATCCGTCATCCCCGCGAGTTCGCGGGCAGCGTCGTCGTCGCGGGCGTCGACGGTGATCCCCGACTCGCCACGGACGAGCGTCGCCGGCCCGGCCTGCGCCCGCACGGCGGCGGTGAGAACGGCCCGGCGGTCGGTCCACGGCGCGGCCGACTCGGCGACCTGCACCTGCAGTTCGTCGCCCTCGGCGACGTGTCCGTCGACGTTGCCAAACGGCAGAAAGCCGTCAGCGGTACCGAGATCACAGACAGCACCGCTGCCGAGCGTCTCGGTCACGCGCGCGTCGAAGACGGCGTCCCGCGGAACCGGGGAGGGCCATGCGAACGTGTCGCGGGTGACGTGGAGTCGGTCGACGGCCTCGTCGACGGCGTCCGGGTCGCCGGCGACGCCGACGCCCTGCCGGTCGTCGGTCGTCTCGACCGCGACGTCGTGTGGATCGGTCCCGAGGTCGGCATCGAAGCGTTCGCGGATGGGGTCGGACGCGGCGACCACGTCGTGACCCGCGTCCAGAAAACGGCGGGTGAGTGCGGTCGTGTAGATACCGCGACAACGGACGTTCATGCGGGGCGACCGGCCGGTGCCGGCGAGGGAGTAGGTTCGTCGTCCATCACGGTCTCTGTTTGGTGCGCAGGGGTTTTGACTGCGACGGAGACAGGACGAACCGGTCGGGCGCCGGAAGTCGGAGTCAGAGTCGGAGTCAGCGCCGTCGAGACGGCTACTCCGACCGACGGCGAACGGGCAGGGCCGAAAGCGCCACCACCGCCACGAGCGCGGCCCCCGAAAGCGCCATCACCGCCATGAGCGCGGTCATATACCCAAAGCCGTCTCCGGTCGTCCCCGTTTGTACCCCGTTGGCCTCGGGTCGGGCCGCTTCCGAACCGGCCGCCACCGTCCCGGCGTCCGGCGTCGGGGTCGTTGTTGATTCCGGCGTCGGAGTGGGCGTCGGCGTTGAGGTGAACGTCACGATGCTGGCGCTTCCCGACTCCAGTCGAATCGTTGCAACGTTGGTCGCGTTCGACGACTCCACCTGCAGGCTGTACCTGCCGGCATCGACACCCTCCACATCGAGAGTGGTTCGCCAGCGACCCGACTCGCTGACCTCGGCCGTCTCGATGGCGACAGGTCCCTCGTCCCCCGAGAGTTCGAGACGGAGGCTGGCTCCGCCCTGTCGGTTCGACGTCCCCGAGACGATGAGCCCATCACCCTGAATCCGGAGGAGCCGAACCGTCTCGGTGTCCACGCGCGGACTGTCCGCGTCGACGTTCAGTTCGATCCGGTTGTCGTCGACGCCGGCCCCGTTGTAGGCGTCGCGGATCGTCCGTGTGGTCTCGTTTGCCGTGTTGTCTGTCCCGAGTTTGCGCCGGATCGACGACGCGTTACCGGTGTCGGCAAAGCCAAAGCTGTCGTCGCGTCCCGCGGTCACGATGATGATTCGGTACCGGCCTGGCGTCTCGAAGTCGTTGTAGCTGAAATCGAAGTCCCCGTCGCTGGCGGCGGTCAGATTGAACACCGCGACGCTACCGCGAGGACGGACGACGTATGCCCGAACGGCCTTGTTTGGCCCGGGGGCACGGCCGAAAATCGTCACCTCGTCGCTCGGGGCGGTGGATATCTCCGAACGCGAGACCGATGCCGACAGTTCCGGACCGACGGTCGTGATACCGGCCTGTGCGGCCCCTTGGATCCCTCGGATCGTGGAATCGTTGAGACGCTCGTTCGGGCCGAATCCCCGCTCCTCCGGATTGGTGACGGCCGCGATCCGATAGCTGTCGGGAATGTTTACGACCGCTTCCGTGTCGAGTTCGATGCTCCATGAACCACCGGTGACGCTCGTCTCGGCGAGTTCGTTCTCGCTCGCGTCCTCGTACAGCGGGACGTACTGGCTGCCGGCACGGGCGTAGAGTTTCACCTCGTCGGCACCGTCTGCCCTGCCCGTTATCCGTTCCGTTCTGCCGATCGTTACGTCCGAGCGGGGGGCCCGAACCGACACCTGTGGCGAGGCGACCTCGAGTCTGGTGGTTTCGGTTGCCGGCGCCGTGGCGTCCGTCGCAAGCGCGATGTCGTGACCACTCGTCTCCAGCGGCCCGGTGTCGAGTTCGACCCGCGCCGAGCCGTCCGATTCGAGGTCAGCCGTGGCGAAAAGCACGTTCCCGTCCGAGTCCACGCCGACCTCGGTGACCCCGTCACTACCGCCGAACACGTCGTCGGCGGTCGCATTCGTCGGTGCCTCGCCGGCGCGGAGGGCGCTTGCCGGCACCCGAATCTGTCGGGTCGTCCCTGGCTCGCCACGGATGGAGACAACGGTCGTCTCCCCTCGGGTGACCGAGTCGGAATCAACTGAGATGCCCGCCTCCACCGATCGGACGCGGAGGGTGACCGACGCGCTCACGCTGTCGAGGTCGTCGGTTCCCTCGACTCTGATCGTGTATGCGCCCGGCGAGAGGTCGGAGACATCGAGACGAACCGGCGCGCCGGAGGTCGACGCGGTCGGATTCCCGACCACGGTGTCGGTGATCTCCAACCCGTCCCCATCCTCGACGACGACCCGTGCGTCGGCGGCGGCCTCGAAGTCGAACTCCGGAACGACGGTCACCGTTTCCGTCTGCCCCGAGACGGAGGAATCGGCGATGTCGGTTCCGCTTGTCGTTCTACCGGGGTACACCTCTATGTCGAACACGTCCGGTTCCTGAACCACGACGGCGGTGGAATCGGTGCCGGACTGGAGGGCGTACGGACCGGGAATGAAGCCGTTGTCACGGCTGATTTCGGCCGCGGCCGCGTCGTCGGCGGTTGCGACTTTACCCTCCGCTCTGCCGCCGACACCGTGGAATCGTTGTTGCTCGCCCGCCGTCGCCGCGCCGTCGAGAGCGGTCAGATCGACATCCTCCTCGCCCAAAAACAGCGGAGAGATGGTTGTCGTGACGCTCCGGGCGCTTGTCGTCTCGGCGGTAACGGTGCCGACGGTCCCCTCTGTGTCCGTCGTCCCGTCGCCGTTGGCGTCGATCGTTGCCGTCACCTCGTGTTCGCCCGTACGGTCGACGGCGACGTCCGATACCGTCGCGGTGACCGTCAGCGTCTCCGAGTCGACACCGGAGGTGGCGTCGTCCCACGAGACGACGACGGTGTTTGCGCCCGCGTCGACGGATGCCTTGACGCCGGTCGTGTTCGGCGTCACCCCCCGTGTCGTCACCGTCGCGTTGCCGAGGTCGACCGCCGCCGGAACGCGAACCGTCGCGTTCGCCCCCGTCGTTCCGTCGGAGGTGTTTACAGCCGTCGCTTCGAGCGAGATATCGAGCGTCGTCGTCTCGCCGGTCGAAACCGCCGTCGGCGTGACCGACGCGTCACCGAGGCCGGCACCTGCGCCGGCACCGGCTGTCGGCGTCGCGAGAACGAGAACGAGAACGAGAGCGACGACGACGACTGTCGTCGCCGTCACAGTGTGTCCGACCCGGGTCATCGTCCACCTCCCACTACTCTGTGGGCCGTGATGACAGCGGTGTCGACGGCCCCGAACGGCGTCGACCCGTGTTCGGTGCCGATTCCCGGTTTCCGGGGGCCGGTTACCCCCGGTGAGACGCCGGCCACGCACACCGGCAGGTGCCGGAAGGCGGGAGATGTAGTGTCGTAACACCGCATGTACGGTTGCTCGTCCGGGACAACTCTGCGTGAGAAAACACTCATTATAAGCCGCAACTATTGATACGTACCCGACGTGTTTGAGTACGTCGGATTTTCAGCGCTATCTGGTGACAGAAATAATATATTTTCGTTTGGGACGGTCGCGACCCGGCGGTGATCCCGGTCGATGGGTGGAGTTTCAAACACCCTGAGAGCTAAAACGCGGCCGATGAAAGCTGCCGTTGTGCCACCCAAAGACCGTGGTTCCCGGCGTCGTGCGGTATGCCTCGAACCGTCTCAATCGTCGCCCGCGGGCTTGGCCGGCTTGCGCCGATCCGCTCGCGGCCCGGTCAGGTCGATTGCCGGGAGCAGATCACGCAGGTATCGACCGGTGTGTGACTCGTCGAGTTGCGCCACCTCCTCTGGCGTTCCCGTCGCCACCACCTCGCCACCCCCCTCGCCGCCCTCCGGACCGAGGTCGATCACGTGATCGGCGTTTTTTATCAGATCGAGTTCGTGTTCGATCACTACCACGGTGTTACCGGCGTCGGCGAGACGGTGTAGAACCTCGATCAGCTTGCGCTCGTCCTCTGGATGGAGCCCCGTGGTCGGTTCATCGAGCAGGTACAACGTCTCGCCGGAGTCCTTTTTCCCCAGTTCCTCGGCGAGTTTGACGCGTTGGGCCTCGCCGCCGGAAAGTGTCGTCGAGGGCTGACCGAGTTGCATGTAGCCAAGCCCCACGTCTCGGAGGAGTTCGAGGCGGCGGCGGATACCGGGGTTGGCCGAAAAAAAGTCGAGGGCTTCGTCGACCTCCATCCCGAGTACGTCGGCGATGGTCTTGCCTTTGTAGGTGACATCCAGCGTCTCGTCGTTGTAGCGTGCGCCGTCACACTCCTCGCAGGGGACGTGTACGTCCGAGAGAAAGTTCATCTCGATTTTGACCGTGCCCTGCCCGCCACACTCCTCGCACCGGCCGCCCTTGACGTTGAACGAGAAGCGACCCTTCTTGTAGCCGCGCTGGGTGGCGAGGTCCGTCTCCGCGAACAGTTCGCGAACGTGGTCGAAGACGCCGGTGTAGGTCGCGGGATTCGACCGGGGCGTACGCCCGATCGGCGACTGGTCGATCAGGCGCACCGTCTCGATGGCATCCGTTCCTTCGATGGCGTCGTGGTCGCCGGGGTCGACCGAGGTGTTGTCGTTCATCCGGCGAGCCAGCCCGTTGTACAACACGTCGTTGATGAGCGTCGACTTACCCGACCCGGAGACACCGGTGACGGCGACGAACTCGCCGATTGGAATGGGGACATCGAGGTCCGTGAGGTTGTGCTGGCGCGCCCCGCGGATCGTGAGATGGCCGTCGCCGGGGTCGCGGCGCTCCTCCGGCACCGGAATCGTCCGCCGACCGGCGAGATAGTCGCCGGTAACCGACTCGTCACAGCCGACCACGTCGTCGAAATCGCCCTGTGCGACAACCTCGCCGCCGCGGCGACCGGGGCCCGGCCCCATGTCGATGAGGTTGTCGGCGCGGCGCATCGTCTCCTCGTCGTGTTCGACGACCAGTAGCGTGTTGCCCAGATCCCGCAGGCCTTCGAGGGTGTCGAGAAGGCGGTCGTTGTCCCGCTGGTGAAGGCCAATCGAGGGTTCATCGAGAACGTACAGCACGCCGACCAGCCCGGAGCCGACCTGTGTCGCCAGCCGGATGCGCTGGGACTCGCCGCCCGAGAGGGTCGACGCCTCCCGGTCGAGGGTCAGGTAATCGAGTCCCACCTCGGTCATAAAGCCGAGGCGGGCGCGGATCTCCTTCAGGATCTCCTCGGCGATGGTTCGGTCACGTTCCGAGAGCGACGCCTCAAGCCCCTCGAAGTGGTCGAGGGCGTCGCCGATGCTCATGCGGTTCACATCGGTGATCGGTACGCCGTCGACGAGAACGGCCCGTGAGGCGGGTTTGAGACGCGTCCCCTCACACGCACCGCAGGTGGTGACGGCCATGAACTCCTCGATGTGGTCGCGGGTGTTGTCTGAGTCGGTTTCGACGTGGCGACGTTCGAGGTTGCCGATCACGCCCTCGAACGGTTCACGTTTGCGTCGGACGCCGTTTTTCGTCGTCCACTCGAAGAGCACCTCCTCGTCGGTGCCGTGGAGAAACGCCGCCTGAACGTCGTCGTCCAACTCCTCGAACGGCGTGTCGAGAGCAACGTCGAAATGGCGGGCCAGCGAGTCGAGTTGCCGGCGGTAGTACGACCGGTTGTAGCTCCACGGCTCGAAGACGTTTTTCAACGGCTTGCTCGGATCCTGCACCACGAGACCGGCATCGACCGCCTTCGTGTTGCCGATGCCTTCACACTCCGGACACGCTCCGTGGGGACTGTTGAACGAGAAGCTTCGCGTTTCGAGTTCCGGAATGTCGATACCACAGTGGGTGCAGGCAAGCGCCTCGGAGAACTCGACAACGAGACGGTCAGGGGCGTCGTCGGTTGCCTCGTCCGTGTCGGCGTCGACATCGGCTAGATCGCCCGTCGACCGGGCGGTCGCACCGCCGAGTTCGCTCCCTGCGGGTGGATCGAGGAGGATCAGCTTCAACACGCCGTCGGCCTCGGTCAGGGCCGTCTCGACGGAGTCGACGATCCGCGACCGGGCGTCGGGATCGACCGTCACACGGTCGACCACCACGTCGATGGTGTGGTCGTAGTTCTCGTCGAGGGCCGGCCGATCGAGGGTGAGGTCGTACGGTTCGCCGTCCACCTCGACGCGGCTGTACCCCTCGCTCACCAACTCGTCGAACAGCGCCTCGAAGGCACCTTTCTGGTCGCGGACGATGGGCGCACAGAGTTTCGCCCGCGTCCCCGCAGGCAGGTCGAGAAGGCGGCCGACCATCTGACCCGGACTCTGCTCGCCAACCTCGCGGCCACACTCGGGACAGTGTGGGGTGCCGACGCGGGCGTACAGCAGGCGGAGATAATCGTGCAGTTCGGTGACGGTGCCGACCGTCGACCGGGGGTTGTTGGCGGCGTTTTTCTGGTCGATGGAGATGGCCGGCGAGAGGCCTTCGACGCTCTCGACCTGCGGTTTGTCCATCTGTCCGAGAAAGTTGCGGGCGTACGCGGAGAGGGACTCGATGTATCGGCGTTGCCCCTCGGCGTACACCGTCTCGAAGGCGAGGGAGGACTTCCCCGATCCGGACAGGCCGGTGACGACACTGAACTCCTCGCGGGGGATGCGGACGTCGAGGTCCTTGAGGTTGTGTTCCTCGGCCCCGCGAACCTCGATGTACTCCTTCATTCACGCCGACGTGGGAGCGCGACCGCCGAAACCCTGTCGATTCCCCACATAGCAAAGGCTCGCGGACCGCCGCTCACGGGCGACCAGAGACCGGCGACCACGGGTCGAGCGCTACAGTTTCTCGCGGCCGATCGTCACGCCCGTCGGCGTCACGATGATCTGGTCGTCGTTTTTGACGATCACGTCGCCGTCCACCTCGCGGGCGACCTGCCGGAGGTCCTCAAGCACTCGGTCGACGACGCTGTCGCTCGGGCTCAGTCGGGTGATGTCGGCGATAACGAGGTCGCCGTCGTAGACGGCGTCTTTGATCGCCATGGCATCGCGTTGTTCGCTGATCTCCGCGAGACGGACCTGCATGCCTGCATCCGCCCGCGCTGTATCGAAGTCGTCGAGGTTCAGTTCGACGTAGTCCTCGGTGCTGTGGCTGCCGCCGCCGCCGAGGATTTTGCTCATGATTCCCATGGGTTGTACTGGACCGACCGTCTCATTAGTTCTTACGTCAGACACCGGGGTCCGAACGGTCGGGCCTCGGACGGCTTTTTTACCCCGGACCGCGTGTCTCGACCGTGACCTACAGCATCTGTGCTCGGGAGCGACCGGGAGCCGACTCGAACGGGCGCTTCCGGTTCGGCGCCGCCGCGGCATCCCGCCTCCCCGCGGTCGGAGGCGTCGCCACACACGCGGGCGACAACGGGGCCGTCGCCACCGTCGGGATCACCGACGCGGAGGTGGGTCGGCGGTGTCTCGACGGCCTCGCGGACGGCCGTTCGCTGCCGGAGGTTCTCGATGACGCGGCGACGCCGCGCCGGCAGGTTCACGGCGTCGCCGCCGCCGCGGCCGACGGCCACACCGGCGACGACTGCCGGGGGGTCACGGGCCACGTCACCGGCGACGGGGTGAGCGTCGCCGGCACATCGTTGTCGGACGAGGCGGTGGTGGCGGCGGTGGCGCGGGGGTTCCGCGAGAACGAACGCGACGCGCCGCTCGCGTGTCGCCTTCTCACCGCGCTCGCGGCCGGGGAGCGGGCGGGGGGCGACCGCCGGGATCTGTCGACCGGGAGCGCGGCGGTCGTCGTCGGGCGGGCCGACGGACCGACGACGCTGTACGACGACCTCCGGGTGGATACCAGCGAGTCGCCGGTGGCCGATCTCCGGGAGACGTACCGGCGCGCAAAGCGGGGGTACGAGACTGCGGTAGAACGGTACGGGACGAGTCAGACGGAGAACTCGTAGAGGTCGTCGCCGACGTGGTGGACGGATTCGACGACCTTGCCCGAGTCACCCGGGAGGTCGGCGCCGGGTTCAAGTGAGCGCCCGACCGCGAGCGCTTTACCGTGGGTTTCCTCGACGACGACGATCAGGTCGCCGGGATCGATCACCTCGTCGGCGTCGACGATGCCGGGGCGCATCACGTCCGCGCCGTCGCTGACGAACTGGACGGCACCGGCGTCGACGGTGACGACCCGTCGTTCCGGCGGGTGAGCGTTCGCCCCGCGGACGGTCAGGAAGCGTTCGTCGTCGACGGCGAACACCTGTGGCTCACCGTCGACGAGCACCAGATCGAACTCGGTGCCGACGAGGTCGACGCGCTCGTAGGCCTCGCCGTCGAGGCCGACGCCAAGCGCCGCGTCAAGCGTCGCCTCTAGCTCCCGTATCTCGTCGCTCCGCAGGTGGTGGCGCGATTTGACCTCCATACCCGTTCTGTGACCGCTCGGCTCATAAGTCGCCCGACCGTGTTCGGCCCGCGCGTTTTTGTTCTCTCTGTCCGTCACGCGTCCGACGTGCAACAAACGCTAAGTGGGCGTGGTGCCTGTCATCAATCATGTGGCGTTCGGGCTCGGACGGAGACGGTGACGGGGAAACGGTCGTCTGTATCGCGTGTGGAACGTCGCTTTGTCGGTCCGACGCCCGCGAATACGACAAGGAAGGCGACCGATGGAGCCGCCGCGGCAAGGAGTTCGAGCACCTCTGTAAGTCGTGTTATCGAAACCTGTGTCACCAGCCACGCGACGAACTCGAGGCGTTGCTCGTCGACGTCGCCGGCGACGAGGGCCTCTCACAGGGGGCGTTTCTGGAGCGATACTACGGCGCCGTCGAGGAGCGGTACGGCTCCGCCGACCCAGAAGAACCGGAATCGTAGCCAACGGCTCCCGGGCAGGGGCGGCCCGACACGTCTAACTACCCGTCACCTCTACGCGAGGGTATGACGAACGACTCGCAGGCACAAGCCGAGGCCGGCACGGCGGAGGGACAGGGACCGGTCGAGATCAGTCCCGACGAGGCCCGGCGGTTACAGGAGAAACGCGAGGAGTTGTTCGAGGAGTTCGAGATTCCGGACGCCTTCCCGCGGGAGGTGCTCCGCGAGGCCGAGGAACGCACCGACGGCGTCCAGGCCGAAATCGAGGCCGAACTCGACGACCGACAGGACCTGCGCGACCTGACCGCGTGGACGACCGACCCCATCGACGCCCAGGACTTCGACGACGCGATCAGCGTCCGTGAGGAGGACGACGCCTACCGGCTGTGGGTCCACATCGCCGACGTGACACATTACGTCCACCCCGACTCCGCGATGTGGGAGGAGGCCGTCCAACGCGGCAACACCGTCTACCTTCCCGCCTACACCGTCCACATGCTTCCGCCGACGCTCGCGGAGACGGTGTGTTCGCTCGTCCCCGAGGAGGACCGCCTCGCTCACACCGTCGAGATGGAACTCGACCCCGAGACGCTCTCCTTCGAGGAGATCGACATCTACAAATCCGTCATTCGAAGCGACGAGCGACTCACCTACGGCGAGTGCGAGACGCGCTTGGAGGACCCCGATGCCCCACTCCACGACGAGAACACCCTCGCGTTCGAGTTGGCCGATCGGATGCACGAACAACGTAAGGAGGACGGCTCACTCGTTCTCAACCCGCGCCGGGACCGCGCACACACCATCATCGAGGAGTGTATGCTGAAAGCCAACAAGGCCGTCACGCACGAACTCATGTGGAACCGCGGCGTCGAGGCGATGTACCGCGTCCACCCACAGCCGACGCCGGACCAGTGGAACGACGCCCTCCGGGAGATCCAGGAGTTGAACGGCGTCTCCATCCCCTCTGATAAGTGGGACGATCCCCGGAAAGCGGTCAACGGAGCGCTTGAATCCGCCCCCGATCGGATGCTTTCGAAGATTCAACGTGCCGTATTGAAGGTGATGCCCCGTGCGAAGTACATGAACGACCCCTTCGGCGGTCACCACGCGCTCAACTTCGACATCTACGGCCACTTCACATCGCCGATCCGCCGGCTCTCCGACCTGATCAACCACTGGATCGTCCACGAGAACGACGTGCCGGAGGACCTGATCGCGCTCTGTGATCGCGCTTCCGACCGTCAGAAGGACGGCGAGACCGTCGAGCGCCTCTACAAGGGGTTCATGGAGGAGACCGGCCTCGACCCGTACGCGGTGAACAACCGTGGGGTCGTCACCGTCGACGACGACGGCAACGTGGTGAACACCGAGGGAGCGCCGCCCGGAGAGCACTGAGCGGGCTACCGCTTGGACGGCCGAGAGTCGATAACCGGCGGCCCGTCTCCGCCGTGACGGCGACGCCTGCGGCCGGGTGACCGGCACCAGGGGTGTCCCCGTCCGGCGAGAGACGCGTCAACCCGAAACGATTAGATGGTCGCCCGAGGGTCGGTCGATTATGGATCCGGTCAAGCTGATCGGGGATCTCATCAGCCTGCTCACGTTCCTAGCGGTCGTGGGTGTTCTACTCTGGTTCGTCGTTTCCCGTTTCGTCCCCGGGATCGGATAGGAGTCGGACCGCGCGGTGGCGTCACGCCTCGTCAGGGGGCGGGGAGGGACCTAGCCGAGTCCATCGGCGGCCGTCGGTGGGACGGGCCGATGGATGTGCCCGCCGGGAGTCCGACACGATGGTAAGGGTGCCGGGTTCCGTCCGCGCGGTCGGACGGTACGCTCGCCGGTTCGTGTGTGTTAGTATTGTGCATTATTCTTGCGGGGTTTGTAGGTCTTATACGGATCCGTACGTGGTGTGTGTCTCTATTGCGGCGTAGAACGGTATCGCTCCCGACCGATCGAGCGCTCGAGAATGCGTTCGGATATGTGTGCCGATGATCGTCCGATCAGTAATGTTTGTATTGTGGAATAGTAACATTATTATACGTGGCGTGTGTACATGTAGATGAAGATGAAACGAAACGTCGGCTCCACGGATGGAACGGTTCGCATACTGATCGGCGCGGCGGCGGGACTGTTGTCGTTGGCTATCCTCGCGGGTGTCGTCCCGTTCCCGGCGATCGCATCGCCCGCGCTCGGGGTCGTGTCTCTCGTCATGATCGGCACCAGCCTGACCGGCTTTTGCCCGTTGTACACGCTGCTCGGGGTCGACACCTGTCCGGTCTCACCGCAGTAGAACCGGGACCGGTTACCACCGCGATCCGTCGACCGGGGCGCGGTCTCTTCGCCGGTCGGACGGCCCTCGTCGGTGAGAAACGGTTCTCACCCTTGGTTGTCCGTTCCGTTGAAACGGTTGGAGTCGCGGATGTGTTCGCCGTCCGGAGAGAATCGACTCGGGCCGAACACGACCTCTCATCCGCCATCGTTGCCGTTGTTCGGGTCCGTCCCCTATCCGGGCCGATCCGTGATCGTGACGGCGTGTGCGTCGGGGTGGCGGCCCCGTCTCTCGGAGAGACGGGGAGGCCGTTCCCCCCCGATGCAGTGTGCTGTTTTTCCGCGTCGCTCGTTCCACACCCCGCCCGAGCGGTTCCCGCAGGCCTGCTCCCTGAAGACTTGAGCGCTCGCGCTCCGTCTTTTCGGGGCTACAACGTTGAGTCGGCTGGAGCGAGGGGGGCAGCGGTAGGGCAACGTGTTTTGTGCCGGCTCTAACGGCCGCTCCCGGCCAGAGGCTGCGCTCTCGCCGTTGGGAGGCACACGGGGGGATCACCGGGTACGTTCCGACAGTTGGGTCTCGGTGTACCGGATGGCAAAGTACGCGATGACGAGTCCGATGAGAAGGATACCGAACCCGCCGGCAGCGGTCAGGGAGTCGGACACCGTATCGAACTCACCGATCCGGAAGCTGATTATCTCACGGGCGATTGCGATAATCGCAGCACCGATCACGGTCCGCACAACAGGTTCGCTACGAGCGTACGCGATGAGCGTGCGGTGTACCTCGACGATGATCAGCAACAACAACACAGTATCGAGAAGTTCAATCACAGCGACCGGGTCGGTGAATCTGCCGGTTACTATGAGGCCCCACAGCCCGAGAAGCAGATCAAACACGCCGATGAGAAATAATAACAGAGTAAAATAAGCAGTGACGAGAACGAGCCACCGCATCGCGACTACCGATGGCTCCGTGATTCGCGACAGGTTGGTATCCGTGGTCACATCACCGTATTATGTGATATGATGATAAATCCGTCACACGTTAAACCGAGGTGTCGCCACGTTCCAGCGGCCCTGTTGTTTCAATACGAGAAACTCGCATCCCGTGTCTTATGAGTCGGGGCGATGTTTTTCCGGGTTGCCAGGATCGGCGTGTGAGACCGGCGGCTAAAGATAGAAGAAGCGTCCGAGACGGTCCGGTTGTCCACCTCCGTTCGGTTATGGAACCTGACCGGGGACCGAACGTTCGCTCGGTGGCCGCCAGTCTCGACGCGTGAACCCGGAAGCCGAGTCGCCGTGTTGCTCTGTACACGTTCCGGGTCTTCGGAGTTCGTAACCGGCACTCGCACACGAGGGGGTTACCGAACGGTGCGGTGGAGTTTCGAGGACACGCCCGATGGTCGGCCACCGGCCGAGGTGTCGTACTTTAGGTGTCCAGCCACTCCGATGGTGGGACCCCCGGCGACGGTGGCCGGAAGGCGGGTGCCCCGATAGACCCCGACGATCACGTCGTCGTTTCGTCGTCCACAGTTTGAATGAGACGTGTCTCACCGTGATATTAATACCCTCGGCCCAAAATCAATGCCGTGAGCACGCACGTTGCGGTCGTCGGTGCGTACGGCAGTGCCGGTGCGGCAGTCGCACAGCGACTCGCCGATGTCGACGGAATCGAACTGACGCTTATCGATGATGGGGATCCCGGCGGCGGCCTTTGCATCCTCCGTGGATGTATGCCGTCAAAGGAGGTTCTCTCGGCAGCCGAACACCGCTTTGCGGCACGGCACGACCCCCGCTTGGACGGGGCGTTGCCCGATGTCGACCTCGAAGCGGTGGTCGAACGGAAAAACGAGCACACGACCGAGTTCGCCGCGCACCGCCGCGCTGCCGTCGACGATCTTGCTGAGCGGGAGACCGTCGAGTTGCTCCGTGACACCGCCACGTTCATCGATGACCGCCACCTCAGAGTCGGCGACCGGACGATCGAACCGGACTACATCGTGGTCGCGACCGGATCGACGATGAACGTCCCGGACCTGCCGGGTATCAGCGACGTAACGGTACAGACCAGCGCGGACGTTCTCGACGCGACCGAGTTCGGCGACTCCGGCCTCGTCATGGGCTTTGGCTACGTTGGGATGGAGCTGGTCCCATATCTCGCCGAAGCCGGCGGTATGGATCTGACCGTCATCGAACATGACGCCCGCCCACTCGATGAAGCTGATCCGCCGTTTGGTGACGAACTGCTCGACTACTACCGCGGGTCGTTCGACATCACGGTGCTCACCGAAACCCACGAACGACGCGTCGAACCGACCGACGACGGCGGCGTCCGGATGACCGTCGAAAAAGACGGCGAGAATCGGATCGTCGAGGCCGACCAGTTGTTCGCGTTCACCGGTCGTCGGCCCGCGCTCGACCGTCTCGGGTTTGCGGCGACCGGCTTGAATCCGGGACCGGGGTGGGTCACGGACACGATGCAGACCCGTAACGATGAGCGGGTGTTCGTCGTCGGCGACGCCAATGGCAAAGAGCCGATCCTTCACGTCGCCAAGGAGCAAGGATTCACCGCGGCGGCGAACGTTCGCGCTCACCGCGACGGTGAGCCGCTCGAAACGTACGAAAACGTGCACCACCACGTCGTGTTCTCGGGGGTGGGCGTGCTTCCGTACGCCCGGGTCGGCCACTCCGCCGAGTCCGCCCGCGATGCAGGGGTAGACCACATCGTTGTGACCCGCAACGCGTCCGGCGACGGCGTGTTCAAGAGCAAGAACGTGGCCGATGGCTTGGGTCGGTTGGTTGTCGGAACGGATGGAACGGTACTGGGCTGGCAGGGCCTGCACTACCACGCCGACGCGATGGCCAAGACGATGCAGGTGGTCGTCGAGACGGGACTTGATGTCCGGGAGTTGCCCGACCGCGCCTATCACCCGACGACGCCGGAGATTCTCGACGGTCTGTTCCGGGAGGCCGCCGCGGAGCTGTCGGGCTGACACGCCACCCGATCACACGCCACGGTCGCACGAGCCCGGGTACGGTTCCGCGGGTGGTACTCGACAGGGATGTCGGTGGTGCCCGTACGACCTCACGTCCGAACGGGAGCCATCGTGACAGGCCGGTGGTGGAGACGAGGGTCATGCACGGTGGAGACCGAGCGTACCCTCGGGGCGTGGTCCGGAGTCAGAGGGGGCCACACGACCGATCCTGTTCCGGGGAGGGAGCAGTGGTGATTCGGAGCGTATCTTCGATTCGGATCCACACACCGTATGTGGTGTTCCGGTATCGCAGATACGAGTCGGTTGTCGTCCGGAACCGATCCGCGAACGACCGAAGCGCGTCGGGGAGTTCGGGACACGCGTGGTAGAGGTCCTGTTCGACTGCCGTCCGAGCGATCCGTTTCTGGGCTGGTGGCAGGTCGCCGTATGAAACTCCGTCCGCACGCTCCGAGGGCGACCGCTTGGCGGCGTTGACGACCGCGTCACCTGCCATCGTCGAACACCCGGCCAGAGGGATAGCGGCGAGACCGGCGGCTATTAAAACTGAACGGCGTTTCGTGCTATTCCTATCTGTACCTATAGTTTCTCGTTATATTTGTTTGGTATAATTCGGTTCTGTGACAGAGAACTGACCGGGAGAGAATCGAACGTCTTGAGCAGTTCGATGGTCGTCTCGGCGCATGCCTTTCGGCTCGCGGTCACTTCCGAAAGATGTGACGCGACTGCTGAGCGCTCGAAGCACTGCCGAACACCACCGTGTGGCGCAACGGCGTCAGCACTTCGCCACCGGCGTCACGTCCGAGTCTTGTTTCTCGGTCGGTTGCCGGCGACTCGCAGACGAACTGGTGTATCGAGAAAATGGCAGCCGGCGGTTCTGATGGGAGACACACGGCGTATACACCGGTTCTGTGGGCTGACCCACCACAGCGACTCAGGGCCGCTCGGGGTCAACGGCGTGAATCAGGACCTCACAGTCCGTCTCCAATGGCGGATCGAGAAACGCCTCGGGGTGCTCTAGCACCCGCCGCATCACCCACTCCGAGAGGCGTGCCTCCCAATCGTTGGATTCGTAGAAGGCTTCGTAGAGTCGGTTCATGTCTTCGGTCTCCATATAGTAGTGGGTCACCTGACGATCACCGACCGCTTCCAGCAACAACGATTCGGTGTACATCGCCTCCGCCTCGACTGTGTCCGTTTCGTCACGCGCCCACGACCGGGCGCGGTCGAACCGCTTGAGCCAGTTGATGAGATCAACGGCGCGTGCGACGAGCGTGCTGGTGGGTCCGGGTTTCACCGCGAGGGAGGTGATTGCGACCGGGATCGGTAACTCATCGCCGGCGACGGGGGCGACCAGCGATCGTCCGACCGCATCGGCGTACCGCTCCCGCCGATAGGGATTGGTCACGTGGGTGACGTATCGGTGGTCGGCGCGACCGCCGGCGTGGACCGTCGCCTCGTCCGTGAGTACGTCTGCCAGTCCATTCCCGAACACCGGCGACACGCGCCGGATGGTCGCATCCGGCGTCGCCCACGCGTCGGCGTCGGCATCGACCATCTCGACGTACCACAGCAACGCGTCGCCACGCCGTGGGTCGTGGCTGGCATCGTCGGTCCGGCTGAACTCGCCGTCGTCGAGAAACAACGTCACCAGCGTTACGCCGGCGGCCGGTAGCAGTGTACGGACATCACCGTCGACGTTGTCGTCCGCCCAGTCCGTCAGCAGGTTCCTGACGGTTCGTGTCTGGTCTTCGACAATTGGCTGGCGAACCAGCACCGAGTCGAAAACGTCGATACCACCGCGCTCGGGGTAGTTCGGGCGGGCGTTCAAACCGTCGCTGTCGGTGACGGTCTGTACGTCGTCAGCGCGGTCACCTGGCTGTGGAGGACTCATACGCGACTAGCCGTGCGCTACGATCGAACCGCGTTCTCCAAAGGCAATAATCCTATTCATTCCGGGGAGTGTCCCGGCGTCACCGGATGACCGATATCAACCGCCACATCCCGTTGCCCCGGATGACTCATACCACACAGTCAACGTCGACGTCACCAACGGTCGGGTCGTGAACCGCGTCAGGTCGCACACAGCGGACTGCACCTCCCGGAATAGCAGGGGTTCTCGATAGAACCGGGATGAACGGATTTCAACTCCTGTGTGGATGCTCCCTGCCGCGACACCCCGAGGCGTGTGGCCGACTCGATTACCGGACCCGTATGTTACGTGTCTGTGCGTGGTGGTGCCCGTTGGAGGTGGCCAGGCCCTGAATCCGATACCGGTCGGGGCGATGGGAGGCGGACTATCGCTCGATAACCGCGCCGCTGGCGCCAACGGCCACGTCAGGGCTTCCCCTGGCGACGGCTTTGAGGTTCTTGCCAGTCGGCGTCGAGAGTTGCGTCCATACGGCGTCGGTGCGCTCGACCACCGCTCCACCCCCACCGACGGTCAGGCCACCGCCGCCGCTCCCGACCTCGATGTCGCGAAGGGTTGCATCCCCGACGTCGAAAGGGACGAACTCGGTACCGTCGTACTGGAAGATCCGACCGCCGCCGACGCAGATCCAGACGTCATCGTCGGCGTCGCTGTCGACGCCGTATAGATTCTCGTTTGCGTCGGCGATACCGATTTTATCGTATGTCGACCCGTCGTCGGTCACAAAGACCGATTTGTTACCGTCAACGATGTGTCCCTGACGGGTGTCCGAGAAGTCGACGGCGTTGAGGTTCGCCCCGCTTCCAGGGGTGGTCGAGTCGAACGTCTCGCCGTTGTCGAAACTGAAGTACATCTTCCCGGAGTCGCCGGCCACGTAGACGTTCGCCTCGCGGGCCTGTCCGGTGACGGTCACGTCGTTGAAGTTGTTCGTCACGTCGTTCGGCGCCGAGAGATCGTTCACCGACCCCGTCTCGACATCGTACTCGCCGATTGCGCCGGAACTCCCGACGAACCACAGTCGCTTGCCGTCGTCGGTGACGTCCGAGCTGAAAAGGTCGTTCCCGTTCCCTGTCGGGCCGCCGTCGATGATCTTCGTCCAACCGTCCGCCGTGCGCTCGATGACGTCGCCGCTTCCGCCAACGGCGTACAGGCCTTCGGCCGTCCGCTCAACGTCGTACAGCGTCCGTTCGGTCGGCGATTCGACGACCTCGAAGCCGCTCCCGGCCGCGACGGTTTGTCCGCCGGCCGACCCAACGACAACCGACGCACCGATGCCTCTCAGAACTGCTCGGCGGCTGTATATCATCAGGATGTCTGAGGACCAGCCAATAATCAATGTTGTGACCGAACAGCCGTCTCCGTCGAGATGTGTGATCCGCGCGACGGAATCGGAGCCGGGTGTCACAGAACGGCTGGCACGCTCCGCTCGAAGCAGAAAGCACGGGTGATTCGTGCGATCAAAAAGGCCGAATCGTCTCCGGCGTTCGTGGAACGTGTCGGGACTGACACCGAGGTTGCGCACATTACTTCTCAAACATAACGTTCGCGAATTCGAACCGAGCGCCTCCGTCCGCACCGTCGGTGACGCGAACGTCCCAGCCATGGGCCTCGGCAATCTGTCTAACGATGCTCAGCCCAAAGCCCGTGCCTTCTTGGCTTGTCGAGTAGCCGGCACTGAACACCTCGTCACGCCTCTCCTCGGGGATTCCCGGGCCGTCGTCCTCGACGTAGAACCCGTTGTCTAACTCGCCGACGGTCACGGTCACGTCGTCACCACCGTGTTCGACCGCATTTCGAATCAGATTCTCGAACACCTGTTTCAGCCGGCTCCTGTCGGCATACATCATACGATCAGCGCGAGCGGTCAACGTCGAATGTGCCGTCCCGACGGTTCTCCAGCAGTCTTTGGCGACCGCCTCGAAATCGACCGGTTCGTGGTCGGCGACGGTGTCGCCGCTGCGAGCCAGCGTCAGGAGGTCCTCGGTCAGTGCGCCCATCCGGTCTAAGGCCCGGTCGACGTGTGCTAAATGCTCGCTGTCACAGTCTTCCATGGCAAGTTCCAAGCGCCCGTTGGCTGTTTTCAGCGGATTGCGAAGGTCGTGTGAGACGATGCTGGCGACCTCATCAAGCCGGTCTTTCCGTTGTGCCAACTCCCGTTCCCGGTTTACACGCTCCGTGACATCGCGGTGAATAACGACAACCTCGTCGGACCGTCCGGTATCACCGTCAGGTAACGCCGCCACGTGGTCCTCGCAGATCCGCGACTCCCCGCTTGCCGTCTGTAGGAGCGCCTCGGAACGTTTAGTTTCCGTTTTTGCTCCTGACATCACCCTCTCGAACGTCTCTTCCATACGGCTCGTCTCCTCGTCGGGCTTGATCAGCGAGAAGTGGCGCCCCAGAAGCGACGTCTCAGTGTAGCCTGTCAGGTCACACAGCGCCGGGTTGACGTACCGGAACCGACCGTCGACATCGACGACAGCGATCGGGTCGGGCGCCGTTTCGACGATCGTTTGCTGTTTTTCGAGAGTCCGGTCGCGCTCCTTTCGTTCGGTGATATCCCGAGCGATGGCGACAGACCGGTCCTGTCCCTCGAAACGGAACCGGCTGATGTGGACCTCGACCGGGAACGTCGACCCATCAGCCCGTTCATACCTGCCTTCTATGCGACGGTTCTCGCCGATCCCCATTTCCTGCCACAGTGTGTGTGTAGCATCGGGGTCGATCTCTCGATCCAACTCCCAGATCTTCATGTCGGTGAGCTCCGAGGCGTCGTAGCCGGTTTTCCCGCAGAGCCGGGGGTTCGGGTCCAGAATCTCACCGTTCGTATCGTGGACGTTGATCATATCCGGTGAGTTTTCAAACAGCGCCTCCAGTCTGGCTGTTTTCTGTTGAAGCTTCCGTTCACGTTCTTTCCGGTCGGAGATGTCCCGTACTGTACAGACGAGTTCGCCGCGTTCGGTTGTCGCCAACGTGTGATCCACGGGTACCGTACCCCCGTCCGCTCGGGGCTGACGGTTTCCCCGTGCCAGTACCCCGCCTGCTCGACCGCTGGCAGAATCTCTTCTCTGACCTCGGGAACGTCCTCCTCGGGGTACACGAGTTCCCAGTGTTTGCCGATCAACTCCTCCGGGTCGTACCCGTGGAGGTCGGCGAACTGTTGATTCGCATAGATGTACTGTCCGTCGGCATCGAGAATGCTGATACCCTCTCGGGCCGTTTCGATCGCTTCAAGCTGTCGGGCCCGCTCCCGTTCGGCGTCCCGTCGCTCGACAGCGTTCCGGATTCGGTTGGCGAGAACGGCGTACTGATCGGACCCGATGCTCTTTTGTAAGTAGTCGGTCACACCCGCCGAGATTGCGTCCCCGGCAACCGCCTCGGAACCCTTCCCGGTGTACAGAATGAACGGCAGATCGGGATACTCGTCGCGAACGGCTCGGAGAAATTCGAGTCCGTTCTGATCCGGCATATCGTAGTCGGAGACGATACAATCGAACTCGGCCGCGGAGAGACGGGCCAGTCCGTCGCTGGCACTTGTGACCGTCTCGACTCCGAGTCGGTTCTCCTCGCGTTCCAGCATATCGGCGGTCACACTAGCAAGTTCCGGGTCGTCATCAACGTGCAGTACGCGGATGTCCCTCTTGCTACCCATTTGCTAGTGGATTCTTAACAGCTGTTTAAATATACTGTGGCCCCATTTTCAGCAGAAATAAGGCGGTGTGGGTGACGGGACATCGTAAGATCGCGGTCGCGAACCGCGTGTCCGGTGGTCGATGAACCGACCAGTGTATGCGTGTGTGGATGCGGGAAGCTGTGTGCGGTGCTGACACGCTCGGCGGCAAGATGGGCGCGGTCCAGTTAGCACGGGTGTGAGAACGGCCGTCGGCTCCGTGGTTACGACGACCCTCCACAAACGGTCGGTCGCAGGCGACGGGACGAACACGCCGCCACAACCGTCTACGCCACTCGGCCAGCCGCCGTTTCAGCGGAGTAAGCGAGACTGTCTCGGTCACCGGGAAACGCCGTCCCCCGACCCCACGACACAAAGCGGCGTTCTCGTGACCGGCGGGGGACCGCGTATTCCTCCTGCCGGAAACGTGCCGGCGACGAGGCGAACCGTTTGAGTCCACGTGAACGGGTGGTCGGGGTCGTGTGGGGATTATCCGCGTTCGATGTGCACACTCCGATGGGCGGTGTTGGGCGCGTTCGACCCGAACATCGGCCAGTCTCCACGCAATTCCGCATCCACAGGCTCCACTGCACGGAGAGTGCCGTCCGTGTTAGCACAGTAGAACAGTCCGTCGGCAACGACCGGCGATGACCACACGCCTGCGCCCGCATCGTACTGCCACCTGACGCTCCCCCCGCTAGCGGTGAGACCGTAGACCGTGTTGTCGAAGCTACCGATCACGACGGTCCCGTCCGCCACGGCCGGAGATGCGCGGACCGCACCGTTGGTTCGAAACGCCTATTGATTGGTACCATCGTCTGCGTCCAGCAAATAAACGGAGTCGTCCGAACTTCCGAGGTAGACCGTGTCGTCCGTGACTGCGGGGGAGGACCGGAGTTCCCGTTCGACCGTCCGAAGCCGCCATCGCTCACTCCCGTCGCTCGTATCCAGTGCGTACACCCGCTCATCTTGACTGCAACTGTATGGTCGCACCGGCAACGGCCGGGTACGACTGCGCTCCTTGATGCGTTTCGAACCGCCATCGTTCGGTGCCGTCGCCGGCATCGATCGCATACAGGTTGAAATCCATGCTCCCGATGCACACCGTCCCAGCCGCAATCGCCGGCGGCGAGTCCACCTTCTGATCGGTTCGGAAGCGCCACCGTTCGACGGTCGAGGGGGCGGAGCCGAGACAGCCGGCGATGCCAGTAATGGTGGCTGCACAGAGGAGGGCTTCACGGCGGCGCATAGGCCGGGTGAGGCTCGGTAGGTGTGAGTAGTTTATCAGAGACACCGAGCGAGTGGAATCCGTCCCGTATCATACACAGTCCGAGCCGGGTCGATTGGCACCAGTTAGAACGGGTGTACGGGGGATAGCGGGGCCGTGCAACGTGGTGATCGCGTTTGTTTCATTCACCAAGGCTGACCCAATCGCCCCTAATCTCGCCGGGTGGCGCGTTGAGTGTTACCCGGCCGTTTTCAGGGTGTGGGTGTCTCATGGCTTCGAACCCGACACGTGGTCGGGTCACAACAGGAACACGAACACCGGATATGAGGCGACAATCGCCAGCGACGGCGTCAGCACCCACATCGTCACGATACGCTTGGCCGCCGCCGGGTCGAAGAGGCTTCGCTCGTCGATGTCCGCCGGTCCCTCGGCGCCGATGTCCGGGACGTCCGGAGTCTCGTCCGGCTTCTCGGCCGGTTTCTCCTCTCGTGCGATGTCTCCGATGGTCGGTCCGGCAGGCGCATCCTCAGCGCGGGAGGTGACCAACGCGCCGGTCGAAACCGCTACATCCGGACGGTCAGGCGACGGCGTTACCAACTCCGTCAGGGTCGCTACCCGACTCGCTCGTCCCCATCCGAGTCCAATGATCGTTGAGGTCGTACTGACGGCGAGACTCGCCGGGATCCCAGCCGACGAGAGAATCGTGATAACCGTCCCACCGACCAGCGAAACGATCAGTGACGCGAGAATCGGTAGTTCCGTGATATCGTCCCCGACCGTTTCTAGCGTGCGCCGGGCGATGGTGAAACTCCCTAGCCCGAACGCCCCCACCGCAAGCAGGACGCCCTGATTGACCGTGAGCGATCCGCCCGGACCGACGAGGGGGGCAATGGCGTTTGCGGCGTTCGACGCCCCGGCCGAGAACGCCATATAACAGCCGATAATCACGACGGAGAGGGATCCGACGGTGTCCTGTACTGATGCGTTCGGATTGATATACGGCCGTGGAACCGCTCCCGATCGGTCGAGTTGGATGAAGTAGAGATCAAATGTCGTGAAGGCGATGTACCGATCGAGATACGGGTAGATATACCGGCCGACAATCACCCCGATACAGAGACAGATCAGTGGAGCGACGATCCAAGCCGAGACGATAACGAACATCAGGGCCCGATTGAGAGTGCCGGATGCGAGGCCCAGTCCGACGATCGCACCCACGGCAGTCATCGACGTCGAGGCTGGGACGCCGTAAAGATTTGATATTAGTAGTGATGCCCCAGTAAAAAACAGAACCGTAACGCTGGCGATCGGCGTGAACTGGGCTGTGGGCACGATACTACTGCTCATCGTTGCGATGACCTCCCGGCCGACGGTCCACGCCCCGAGAAAGCCAAAGCCAACAAACAACACACCTGCCGTCGGCTTTCGGATGAGACGTGACCCGACTGCGGGGCCGAACGCCACGCCCGTTGAGGATCCCCCGATGTTGAACCCGACGAATACGGCGACGGCGATACCGACGACGGTCAGGAGTGCCACCATCGTAGTTGCCTCACCATTGACAGACCCGGATTTATAAGTTCTGAAACAGGTTCCGGTTGCCAAGTCGCGTTCCGCGCCGGACGGGTGGCGGTCACGGTGGGAAAAGCATGCGATCATATGTACGCCGACCGCACCGGGCGGCTCACCCGCCTGAAAACGAGACGTACCGCCGTGTGAGAGAAACAGCCTGTACTCGGTGGCGTCCGAGCGAGGTACCGGGTCGGTGGTAGTGTGTCCGTCCCGACGAGGCTGCACGTAGCAGTCGGCCACGGACGATGGGTGGCTCCGGTGTGGCCGCGGTTCGAAACCGACCGCCCGTTATTCAAGCGGCGAGCGGAGTGGTGTGCCGGTCACCAGTCGTGGTCGATGTACGCCTCATCGCGCTTGTCGCTGATGAGGTTGACAGCCGCCTTTGCGCCATCACCGATGGCGACCGAGGTCTGATACTCCCACGTGTTGGCCAGTCCGGCGACAAACACGTTGTCGGTTGCCCGGTTCGCTTCGTCCGTCTCGATGTGTCGGTCCATCGTGAACTCCCCGTCCCGTCCGCTCACAAATTCGAGTTCGTCACGCAGTGGCTCTAGGAAATCGAATTCGTTGGCCGTCGCAACGACGGCGTACTCCCCGGTGTGTGTCTCACCAGTGTCGGTCGTGGCGGTGAACGGTCCCGGTGTATCCTCCCGTTCGAGGGTGGTCACTGTCGTGTCTCTGATTTCGCCACCCAGCGACCGAACCCGTTCTCCGCCGGTCTCGATAATCTCGTCACCGGTGATCCGTTCTCTGGTAATCAGGTTTTGGATCTGGTCGGTGCGACACACCAACGGCTCATCGCCACTCAGAACGAGCGTGTCTACCCCCGCTTTTGCCGTGAACACGGCCGCTTGGAGTCCGGCCACCCCACCGCCAATCACGAGTACCTCTCGCATACCACCATACAGGGTGTCAGCGATCATTACGTTTCGGCCGGTGCTGTATTCGCGCCCCGTTTCTACAACTGAGGTGAACGATCGATGCTCCCACAAAGCCCGTGACGGAGACAAACGGGGTGAGCGCGTCGCCGTCGTTTCGGTTGAGGATACAAACCAGCCGGTCACCGGAGCCAGGTCTCGGCAGAACAGTTAGGTATCTGTACACTGAACGGCGCAGTAGTGTCGTGCCCTCCCCTAATCGTGGCTACGTCGTGGTAGCGTTGGCGTTTGCTGGCGTCGGTGCGCTGGCGTACTCGGTGGTCGTGCTCCAACGACTCGCGGTCGGCGCCGGAGTCGCGGCTTCGGCGTTTGTCGTTGCAACGCTCGTGTACTACTACGGTATCACCCGCCGGACACTGACCCGCGCGACGATCGCTGTCACGGTCGTCTACGGAGTCTTTACGCTTCAGCTTCCGCTGGCTATTATCGCCGCTTGCGTCGTTTATTTGTCCGCATGGATTACCGGACCGGATACCCCGGTCAACGCACCCGACACGGAGATCATTCCCGTCGATCAGGCGACCACCGAGGAATCCGACCGGCCCGACTGACCGCGTTATCTCTCACACCGAGTGGGTCGTGAGCGTTCCGTGGCGATTATCTCGGATGATGCCGGGTCGGGGAAGCGATACGTCGTGTTCGTATCGCATCTCTCGTGCGCTCCGATAGCCCATCGACCCCCTGTGAGGTAGCCAGTAATGAATGCAGAGAATGTGTTCGGCACTATGGCTCGTCTCTCTGCCGGGCCTGTCCCACCGGCCTGACGCTCGGAGACACATCGATCGAGTTCTACACCGCCGCGAGGTTTTAATTCAAAAACCGGTCGAAGAGGGTGACGTTCGAAACGAGACGGCAGGGCGCGTTCGGTGGTCTACAGTCATACGGGCCAGTGTTGAGGACAAGGGTTAGTTGATGTCTTTCGGGTGGGCATCTGGTCTCGGAAACCGCAGGACAATTTGAGCATCGCTCGATGAACTCATGAAACCCCCACCGGCAGGACGTGCCACAGGACGGGGCGGATACACGGCTCCGACGGGTGGTGGGTACTTAAAGAAGCGCCGCAGTAGTGCAGTTACCGAACGCACGAAGCGCGCATGGACTCGCCGGGATTCGAACCACGGGAGGACGGTCGCCTCGCTTCGCTCGGCGCTGCGACTTCCCTGATTAAAATCCCGCCTTGACCATTCTCACTCGCCACGGCTCGGTCGTTCCGATGGACTCGCCGGGATTCGAACCCGGGGCCTCTTCCTTGCGAAGGAAGCGATCTACCACTGATCTACGAGCCCACAATCGAACTCAGCCGTCGGGCGCACTTGTAAGCTTCTGTTCCGAACTGAAAAGCGCCTTAGCGCCGTGGTCCCACGTCAGTCCTCGAGAACGATCTCGATACTGACGTCGTTGGGCACCTGAATACGCATGAGCTGGCGCAGTGCGCGTTCGTCCGCGTCGATGTCGATCAGCCGTTTGTGGACGCGCATCTCCCAGTGTTCCCAGGTGGCGGTCCCTTCGCCGTCGGGGGACTTCCGGGACGGGACTTCGAGCGTCTTCGTGGGCAACGGGATCGGGCCGCTGAGGCTGACACCCGTTTTGCTTGCGATGTCGCGGACCTCATCACAGATCCCGTCGAGATCCTCTGGGCTCGTACCGGCCAGACGAACGCGTGCCTGTTGCATCTATCGTTCGTCCACGGAGAGCACTTTGCCGGCCGCGATGGTCTGACCCATGTCGCGGATAGCGAAGCTACCGAGCTCGGGGATTTCGGACGACGGCTCGATGCTGAGGGGCTTCTGGGGTCGCACCGTGACGACCGCGGCGTCGCCGGACTTGATGAAGTCCGGGTTCTCCTCGGCGACCTCGCCGCTTGCGGGGTCGAGCTTCTGGTCGATGGACTCGATGGTACACGCGACCTGTGCCGTGTGGGCGTGGAAGACCGGCGTGTAGCCGGCGGTGATGACCGATGGGTGTTGCATGACGACGACCTGCGCCTGGAACGTCTCGGCGACCGACGGGGCGTTGTCGGCCGGGCCACAGACGTCGCCACGGCGGATGTCGTCCTTGCCGATGCCACGGACGTTGAACCCGACGTTGTCGCCGGGGCCAGCCTCGGGGACCTCCTCGTGGTGCATCTCGATGGTCTTGACCTCGCCACCGACGTCCGAGGGCTGGAAGCTCACGTTGTCGCCCACGTTCATGATACCGGTCTCGACACGACCGACCGGGACCGTTCCGATGCCGGAGATGGTGTAGACGTCCTGAATTGGGAGTCGGAGCGGCGCATCCGTCGGCGGCTCCGTCTCGGGCAGGTCGTTCAACGCCTCGAGAAGCGTCGGCCCGTCGAACCAGTCCATGTTGTCGGACTGCTCGGCGACGTTGTCGCCCTCGAACGCCGAGATGGGGATGAACGAGGCGTCCTCGGTGCCGAACCGGACCTGCTTGAGGAGTTCCTTGACCTCCTCGACGACCTCGTCGTAGGAGTTCTTGCCGTAGTCGACGAGGTCCATCTTGTTGACGCCGATGATCAGTTCGTTGATGCCGAGCGTCCGCGCGAGAAAGACGTGTTCACGGGTCTGGGGCGCGACGCCGTCGTCGGCCGCGACGACGAGCACCGCGTTGTCGGCCTGTGAGGCTCCCGTGATCATGTTTTTCACGAAGTCACGGTGGCCCGGACAGTCGACGATGGTGAAAAAGTACTTGTCGGTGTCGAACTCCTGGTGAGCGATGTCGATGGTGACCCCGCGTTCGCGCTCCTCGGCGAGGTTGTCCATCACGTAGGCGAACTCGAAGCCGCCCTTGCCCTTTTCTTCGGCTTCCTCTCGGTACTGCTCAATTACGTGCTCGGGGACCGACCCTGTCTCGAACAGGAGGCGGCCGACGAGCGTGCTCTTACCGTGGTCGACGTGGCCGATGATGGCCAAGTTCTGGTGCGGTTTGTCACTCATGGTGGGAATCACGCGCTAAGGCGCTTAGTAAAGGACATTTCGCCCGATTCACCTAAAACCATTTCGATACACGTCACGGACGCTCGAAACGCCGTCGTGCGATTTGTGAGAGTCTCCCGCACGGTCGGGGGCGGGCCGGAAACGACGTTACTCCAGTCGACCCACGTCCGAGAGAATGGCCGTCGCCGTCTCCGGCCCGCCGGCGCCCCGACCGCTGAGGTGCAACTGGCCTGCGTTGACCGTCTCGAACTGGACGATGTTTCGCGTCCCCGTGACCGCCAGTGCGTCGTGTTGTGGGACGAGACGCGGGCCGACGCGGACACCCTCGGCGGTCGCCTCGCCGATCAACCGGACCGTCCGACCGTCCTCCCGCGCCAGTTCAAGGGCGCTTGCCGGAATGTCGCGGATCCCCTCGACGGCCGCGTCATCGAGGCTGTACACCTGTTCCCGGTCGTCGCCACCGAGCACGTTCGCCAGAATGACGAACTTCAGCGCGGCGTCGGTTCCCTCCACGTCGAAGGCCGGGTCGGCCTCGGCGACGCCGAGATCCTGAGCCTCCGCGAGAACGTGTTCGTACCCCAGACCCTCGGCGGCCATCCGCGAAAGGACGAAATTAGCCGTTCCGTTGAGAACGCCCCGGGTGGCCGAGATCTGTGCGGGACCGAAGTCGGCGATGGTCGAGAGGATCGGGATCGCGCCACCGACGGCCGCCTCGAACTGCACCGTCCCCTCGCTTTCGGCTTCGAGCGTCATCAGATCGCCGTACCGTTCGGCAACAGGGCCTTTGTTCGCAAGCACCGCGTGGCGGTCTCGCGCCAGCGCCGCCTCCACGTGGGAGAACCCGGGTTCGGCGTCGCCGAGCGTCGTCGGCGTCGCCTCGATCAAAACGTCGTAGTCGGCCGACAGTGCGTCCTCGGGGGCGGCCGATCCGACCGCACCCTCACGGTCCTTGCGGTCGAGGACCGCGTCGGTGTCGATCCCGTTCGGATCGATTGCGGCCGACCCCGAGTCGGCCACCGCGGTCACGGCGTGACCGTAGTCCGGCGCGAGATCGACGACCGACCGACCGACCGCACCGACTCCGATCACCGCGATGTCGAGGCTCATTCCGACACCTCCAGGAGCGGTTCGATCACGTCGAGATCCTTCCGGTCGGCGATGTCGCGGACGTGGGCGAACACCTCGTCGGTGCGACCGGTGCGAGTCGCCAACCGCAGCCGAGCGCTCGATGCCCCATCACGACCTTGATGAGCCGACAACGAGAGGTCGGAGAGTGTCGCATCCGTACTCGATTCGATACAACGGAGCGTATCGGAGAGGTCGGTATCGACGATGTCGCCGACCAACAGGAGCGTCAACTGCTCGCCGTACCGCTCCGCGCCGGCTTGGATGACGTTGACACCCTCCTCCCGGAGCGCCTCGACGATGATCTCGAAGCGGTCGGGCGGGCACTCCACAGCCACCTCCACGGGAATGTGTCCCCGGGGCGTAAGGTTACCACGCTCGTGAAAGATCGACAACAGGTTGCCGCCGTTGTCCGCGATGGGCCGGAGCGCCGACAACAGTTCGCCCGGCTTGTCGACGAGTTCCAGCCGTATCGTGTGTGTCTGCGACCGCTCGCCGCCGTCGGTGCGTTCGTCGTTTTCCTCGTCGGCGGTGACCGCCTCGTCGGGCATTCAGGCCGTCACCCCCGCGGCACGACCCGCCAGCCGAATAATTGTGATCGGCGACGGAAACGGACCGCGGGATAGCTCCGTGCCGACACATCGACTGCCGGTGGTCGTGCCGCTAGGCATGGTACATACTGTGCCAAGGGGGTATAAGACTGCATCGGTCGGCCCTCGGCGGCTGTGATGCGACGGGAGGAGACGTGATGGCCGGACCGGGCGGGACCGACACGGACGGCCGGTTCGCGTCGACGGTCGTCGGAGCGTCGGGGCCGGACGAGCGTCCGGCCGGGAGCGACGGTGTCGCCGCCAGGGTGAGAAACGGACGGGAGCGACGTTAGATGTAGTCGACCGACGGCGGGAGTTCGAGCTTCATTCCCTTGCGGGTGCGGATCTCCTCGATGAGATCCGGCTGGAGGTTGTCGACGAGCACACGGAAGCCGGCGTTCTCCGTGTTCCATGAGGCACGGCCCTCTGTTGCGCTCCGGATGTCGGAGGAGAAGCCGATCATCTCCTCGACGGGCGCGATACCCTCGATAACCATGAGATCGCCCTCCTGGTACATATCGTCGACGCGGCCACGGCGGCCCTGGATCTCGCCCGAGGCCGCACCCATATGCTCCGAGGGGACGTCGATGCGGACGTCTTGTGTGGGTTCGAGCAGTCGGATCTCGCCGTCGATCAGCGCGCGGTGGACGGCCTCGCGGACGGCGGGAATGACCTGTGCGGGGCCACGGTGGATGGTGTCCTCGTGGAGTTTGGCGTCGTGGAGTCGGACGAGTGCGCCCTGAACGGGTTCGGCCGCCAGCGGCCCGTCGTCAAGCGCCTCCTCCAACCCCTCGACGACGAGTTCCATCGTCTCGTTGAGATGCTGGATCCCTTTCGTGTCGTCGATGAGGATGTTCGTTCCGTGGATATGTTCCACGTTCTGGGAGGTGTCCTTGTCCATGCCGGCCTCCTGCAGCGCCTCGCGACGCTCCAGTTCGGGCATATCCATCGAGACGTTGCCGAGTTGGATCTCGTCGACGATGTCCTCGCTGAGGGGTTCGACCGTGATGTAGAACTTGTTGTGTCGGTTCGGCGAGACACCCTCGACCTCTCCGGAGGCCTCCTGTGGGGCCTCGCGGTAGACGACGATCGGTTCGCCGGTGTTGATCGGGATGCCCTGATTGCGCTCGATGCGCTGCCCGATCACTTCGAGGTGGAGTTCACCCTGTCCGGAGATGAGGTGTTCGCCCGTCTCCTCGTTGATCTCGACCTGAATCGTGGGATCCTCCTTTGCGACCTGCTGGAGTGTCTCGATGAGTTTCGGCAGGTCGTCCATGTTGCGGGCCTCGACACTTTTCGTGATGACCGGCTCCGAGATGTGTTCGATGGACTCGAACGGCGTCATCTCGACGCTCGAAACCGTGGAGCCGGCGATGGCGTCTTTGAGGCCCGTGACCGCGGCGATGTTACCCGCGGGGACACGGTCGACCTCCTCGCGTTCGCCACCCATGTAGATGCCGACGCTCTGGACGCGGTTCTGCCGGGCGGTGCCGGAGACGTACAGTTCCTGTCCCTTCTCGATGGTACCCGAGAAGACGCGGCCGGCGGCGATTTCGCCCGCGTGGGGATCGACACCGATGTCGGTGACCATCATGACGAGTTCGCCGTCCTCGTCGACCAGTCGCATCGTCCCGGCGAGGTCGGACTCCGCATCACCGCGCCAGATGCGCGGAATACGACGGGGCTGGGCGTTGAGCGGGTTGGGGAAGTGCTCACAGACCATATCGAGCACGACATCCGAGAGCGGCGTGCGCTCGTGGAGTTCCTGGCGCTTGTCCGCGCGTTCGAGGTCGATGATGTCGCCGAAGTTCATCCCCGTCCGCTGCATCGAGGGCATCGAGACGCCCCACTTGTACAATGCCGACCCGAAGCCGACGGTACCGTCCTCGACGGACACCGTCCAGTCCTCGGTGATGTCGTCCATCTCCTCGGTCATGCCACGGATGAGTTCGTTCACGTCGTGGATGACCGACAGGAGTCGGTCCTGCATCTCCTGTGGCCCCTCCTGCAGTTCGGAGATGAGGCGGTCGACCTTGTTGATGAAGAGAGTGGGTTTGACCCCCTCACGAAGCGCCTGTCGGAGCACCGTCTCCGTCTGGGGCATCGCGCCCTCGACGGCGTCGACGACCACCAGCGCGCCGTCGACGGCGCGCATCGCTCGGGTCACGTCGCCGCCGAAGTCGACGTGGCCGGGCGTGTCGATCAGGTTGATCAGGTGGTTGTCGCCCTCGTACTCGTGGGTCATCGAGACGTTCGCGGCGTCGATGGTGATGCCGCGTTCCTGCTCGTCCTCCTCGGTGTCCATCGCGAGTTGCTCACCCGCGGTGTCCTGGGAGATCATGCCCGCACCGGCGAGCAGGTTGTCCGTCAGCGTCGTCTTGCCGTGATCGACGTGAGCGGCGATGGCGATGTTCCGGATATTCTCCGGGCTGTCCATCAGTCGCTCACATTCTTGTACGATCTTCTTTCGTCGGCCCATTACAGATGTATACCGTCAGGAGGGTCAAAAGGGTAGTGCTTTGCCGGAGGCGAAACGCCCGCGTTCCGCCGTCTACTCTCCCGTGTCACCGGATACCACGACCGGACGCCGGCGCTCGGCCGACCGCAACCGTCTTAGGCATCTGCCGCGTGGTACGGGTAACCATGGACCTTCGAATACGGGGCGGCACGCGACCCGATCCGTTTCTCGGTGCCGCCGACCTCCTCTCGACCGAACACAACCTCGACCGGACGGTCGAGGTGCAGGTCCGAGACGACCCCGACGAGCGAACCTGGGCGGCCCACTACGACGACCGGCACGTCCTCAACATCTCCGAACAGGCCGCGACGAGCGCGATGGCTCGCGAACTCGCGCTCCACGAACTCGCGCACATGGCGCGGTACGAACAAGGTCACGCTTCCCACACCCAGTCGACCGACGAGGCGTTGTTTCTCGCACTCTCCGGGCGGGACGTCGAACGGCGGAAGCTCACCCACTGCTATCAGATCGCCAACCACATGCGCGACATCTACGCCGACGACATCACCCTCTCGGTCGCGCCGGCGGCGAAACTCGTCCAGTTTCTCGAGTCACAACTCGCGACTGCCGTCGCCGCCGCTCCCGGCCCGGAGGCCACGCGACATCCGGATGGGCGCCGGGTCTCCGTCGCCGCCGATCCAGACATCACCGCCGTCAACGCCGCGTTCGCCCTTGGACTCGTCGAGCGCCACGGCCTGATCGACGGCGACCACCGGCTGTACGACCTCGCCCGAGCCGCGGCCGCCGACGCACCGGGGGTCGGGATGGAGACGTTCAAGCGATTGTTCCGCACGCTTGCCGACGACCCCACCGAGAGCGACTTCCGGCGGGAACTCGTGACGGCGACGAGAGCGTACGCACTCGACGGCGAGAACGGGCGGGCGGCCGACTGACACGCCCGCCGACGCCGGCACAGCGCCGGAGGTCGGATCGATACCCGACCCGTACGCGGCGTGGAGGGTTCCACGCGGCGTGTGGGTCGCAGACGGTCCGAGGTCGTACCGTCACCGTGGGGTGGTGTGGTCCCCCGAGCAGAACGGAGCGTGGCGATCAGCGCGCGGCGGCGGCGACCCGCTCCGCTTCTTCCTTCTGGTTGACCGCGTAGGTGCCGACGTCGTAGTCGGCGGCACCGACGAGTTGATTCGCCAGCGCCTCGGCGGCGCTGGTCGGCGTCTTGTACGATCCGCGCTGGGTACCCTCCGCGAGAAACTTCAGCGCCTGATCGACGCGGCGTTGTGGGGCGACGTCGACGGCCTGCGGAACGGAGATACCGCCGTATTTCAGACGGACCGTCTCCTCGCGGGGGGCCGCGTTTTCGACGGCGGTGACGAGCACCTGCACCGGGTTCTCGTCGGTCTGTTCGTGGACGAGTTCGAACGCGTCGCGCACGATTCCCATCGCCTGTTGTTTCTTCCCCGTGTTCTCCTCGGTCTGCATCAGCCGGTTGATGAGGCGTTCGACAACGGATATCTCGCTTTTCTGGAACTGTTTTGAGGCGTGTCGCCCCATCGTGTGGGCGATGGGCGTGACGTTGATATACCGCTGGGTGCTGGGGTCCTCGTACGCGATATCCGTGGTCTCCCAGACCCTAAAGAGCAACGCGTCGGGGTCGTCGCCGGGTTCGTCGGCCGCCTCCACGTCGGCGTCCTCGTCGGGCGTCTCGCTTTCGGACATTATCGAACCGGTTTCTCCGCGTTACCGCGGACGAGTTCGATGAGCGAGACACCGTTCACCTTCTCGACTTTGTAGTTTACGCCGGAGAGGTCGCCCATCGCACGACCCTTCGCGCCGCCGATGCCGGCGATGGTGACCTCGTCGTGTTCGTCGATAAAGGAAATAGCGCCGTCGCCGGGACAGAACGCCGTCACCTGTTTGCCGTTCTTGATGAGTTGGACCCGGACACACTTCCGGATCGCGGAGTTGGGCTGTTTCGCCTCGATGCCGACCTTCTCGAGAACGATGCCCCGCGCCTGTGGCGCACCCTCGAGTGGGTCCGACTTCTTCCGGAGGCCGCGCTCGCGTCGCGCGTACTCCGAGTCGGACCACCGCCGCGTCTGGCGGTCCTTCTTGAGTTTGCGGGCCGCATATTTGCCGTTCGCCATAGTGGCACCAGATTCCCGGTGGAGCTACTTAAGCCTCCCTTTTCGGGCGCACCGAAACCGGCTCAAAACACGTTAGGGCCGCCGTTACTCCGCTCTGAGAGGATCTTCGTCCGTGTGGTACGTCCCGGAAAACGGCGTTGAGCCCCGAAGAAGCGCCGAGAACCCGTAAGCGAGGTGTCGGCGAGCCGACCCGGAACGGTTTATGACGGTGTCCGAGCGACGCCGGAGTATGCACTCCCGCCGCGTCGCCCTCACCCTCCTCGGAAGCACAGCGACCGCCGCTCTGTCGGGGTGTCTGACCGGCAACGGCGGTGGTGACGACGACGCCATCACCCCCGTCACCGAACGGGCCGTCGGCGATACGGGATCGATCCCACAGTACCAGGTCAACGCCGGCAACGCCGGCCGTCTCGACGACCCGGTGCCCTCGTCGCCGTCGGTTGCGTGGCGACGCACACCCGCCCACCGCGACGGCTCCCAGCCCGTCGTCGACGGAACCGATGTTTACCTCGCCTTCGACGGTACCCCGGTGAACCTCGCCCTCGATAACGGCGCGGTGGCGTGGACGGCCGACGTTGGCCACGCCTCCGAATCCGCGCCGGCAGTCCACGGTGGCGTCGTCTACGCGACCGTCTGGAACGGCGGGGAGTCGGTCCCGCGTGGGCTTGCCGCCGTCGACCCCGCGGACGGTACGGTGCGGTGGCGCGCCCTGACCGACAACGACATCGGCGCGGCTCCGACACCGACCGACGACGCCATCTTCGTCGGCGGCGGCTACGAGAACGGCGAGATTGCCGCGGTTGAGAACGGCGGAACCGTCAGGTTGCGACGCGACCTCGGGGAGTACGCCGCAACGCCGGCCGTCGTCGACGACCTCAACGTGGTCGTCTACACCACCGGCGAGGCCGGATCGGCGGTCGCTCTCGCCGCAGACACCGGCGAGACGGTGTGGGAACGGTCACTCGACGACCGGGCCGTGGCCGCCCCGACCGTCGCGGACGAGACGGTCCTCGTCGCCGACGAGTCGGGGAGTGTCCGGGCGCTCGACGCCCCGACGGGTGAGATCCGGTGGCAGACGGCCGTCGACGGCCGCGTGTAACACTCCGTCGGGGTCGACGGCGATACCGTCGTCGTCGCACACGATGACGGCGTGACGGCACTATCACGCTCCGGCGGTGAACGACGGTGGGGGCCAAACGTCGACCGCATCACGACCCTGACCCCGCCCACGGTGATCGACGGAACGGCTCTCGTCGGTGTGGGTCGGGAGTTGATCGCGCTCTCCGGTGAGGACGGGGTCGAGCGCTGGCGGGTCGAAACCCGCGACCGGAACTACGGGGACGTGGCTCTGGGTGGGGTAACCGGGTCGCCGGTCGCCGTCGGTGGGACCGTCCTCCTCTCGACGCAGGCCGGCGACGTGTACGCGCTCAACGACGGGTGATCAGGCCAACTGCACGTCGTCGATGTCGTGGTGGCGGGCGGCAAGACGACGCGCCGTCTCGATGTTGCGGCCGTCACGGCCGATTGCCGCCCCGCGATCCTGTTCGGGAACCTCCGCGTAAGCGATCCGGTCACCCTGTTCGCTGATCGTGACGTGTTTGACCGCCGCCGGTGCGAGCGTGTTCGCGACGAACGCCTCCGGCCGGTCGGCGTTCTCGACGAGTTCGACCGACCGGCCGAGCGTTTCTTCGACGGCCTCGACCCGTCGGCCGTTCGGACCGACCGCCTGCCCCATCTCACCGGCCGCGACGAGAAAGACGACGCGGTCGCCCCCCTCCTCCTCGAAAACCAGACAGTCGCGGGCGGTCGCTCCCGTCTCGTCCTCGAAGCAGGCGATGAATCGACGGTCACGGTCCGACAGGGTGATTCGCATCGGCTAGTCGTCCGAGGGTTGGCCCATGTCAGGGCTGAACGACCCCATCCGGAGGTCCACGTCCCCGGTGCCGATGGCGACGGGCTTGCCGACGATGACGTTCTCGATCACACCGTCGAGCTTGTCACGCTCGCCGTGGATCGCCGCGTCCAGCAGGTGATTGACCGTCACCTCGAACGCGGCGCGGGCGAGCACCGACTCCTTCGACCCCGAGATGCCGTGGCGACCGATCGATTCGATCGTGCCACGGTTGGTCATGATGTCCGCGACCAGCATCAGGTGACGGACGTTCACGTCGTCGAGACCCTGTTCTTCGAGGGTGTCCATCGTCTCGTTGATGATGGCCTCGCGGGCCGCCTCGACGCCGAGATTGCGGTAGATCTCGTGGATGTTGTTACAGGTGGTGCGGGAGGCGTCGACGCCCTCGATTTCGATCACATCGCCGAAGGCCGACCCCTCGGTGTAGAGAACGAACTCCTCGCCGTCGTCGAGACTCTCCTTGCGGATAACGACACGCGAGACCTCCTCGATCCCTTTGAACACCACGTCGCGGAGTTCCTCGACCAGTTGGAGCAGTTGGCGATAACTCGGCTCGGAGGGACCGAACTCGATGAGCGTTCCCTCGCGGTGGGTCGAAACGCCAAGCGCGTCCTCGATGGTCTCCGCGATCGCCGCCGCAATCTCGTCGACATCGCCGACGGTCGGCCACCGCTCCAACAGCGTCTCGTCGTTCAGGTCGATCTGGACCAGCATATCCGCGACGTTCGTCGACACGTCGCCAAGCGAGAGGATCTTTGTCGACTCGATCGACCACACCACCTCGTGGGCGCGGTCGCGGTCGCTCGCGTACTCCTCGTCGAGATACACAGTCATCATCGGCGTGTCCGGCGTCTTTCGGGCGTCCACCAGTTCGATGAGGCGCGGAAGGCCCTGTGTCACGTCGATCTCGGCGACGCCCGCGTAGTGGAACGTGTTCATCGTCATCTGGGTCCCCGGTTCGCCGATGGACTGGGCCGACACCGTCCCGACGGGATCGAGCGGATCGACCCGCGTGTCGATATACTTCGACTCGGTCGCGCGCGCGATCTCGTCGGCGCGTTCGGTCGAGATCGGCCCCCGTTCCTCGACCACCTCGTAGACGCGGTCTTTCAGCCGCCGCGGGAGTTCGGTGTCCTCGACGACCGCCTCGATGTCGTCGGTGACGTGTTCGTACGCGTCGGTCTCAGTCATCCGACTCCACCTCCATGCCCTGGGCCTTGTTCAGGCCGGGACCGGCGTACTCCGAGAGGTTCGTCGGGGGTTCGCGACTGCCGAGGAAGCGTTCTTTCTCCTCCTCGGAGCCGAACTCGGCGTCGAGAACGCGGTCCGCGATCCCCTCGACATCGATGGGGTTGTCGTCGTTCGAGGATACCTTCACCGGGCTGGTGCCGTCCTCGCCGTACTCGAACTGGACAATGGTGTCGGAGGTGTCGCGAACGGTGCCGTCGTACTGCGCCTCGAGTTCCGACAGCGCGTTGATCAGCCGGCGCTGGAGGTAGCCGGACTTCGACGTCCGGACCGCCGTGTCGACGAGTCCCTCGCGGCCGCCCATCGCGTGGAAAAAGAACTCCCGCGGGGTGAGCCCACCGCGGTAGGAGTTCTCCACGAAGCCGTGGGCCTCCGCCGAGAGGTCGTTCGGTTCGTAGTGGCTGAGGGTGCGGTCCTCGTACCCGCGGTTGATCCGCTCGCCCCGAACCGCCTGCTGACCGACACAGCCGGCCATCTGTGTCAGGTTGAGCATCGATCCACGAGCACCCGACCGGGCCATGATCACCGCCGGATTGTCCTCCTGGAAATGATCCTCGGCGATTTCGCCCGCGCTGTCGCGGGCCTTGCCCAGCGTCTGCATGATCTTCATCTCGAGGGTCTCGTCGACGGTCCGCCCCGGCAGCGACTCGAGTTCGCCCGTCTCGTAGGTGTCGATGAGTTCCTCGATGCGCTCGTATGCGTTGCCGATTGCCTCGTCGACCATCTCGTCTGCCGCTTGGGGAATGGACTCGTCGTCGATGCCGAGCGAGAAGCCAAAGTGCATGATCGCCCGCATCGCGAGCGCCGCAACCTCGTTGACGAACACGCGGGCACGCGTCTCGGAGTACACCTTGGTGAGCGTGTCGACGATTTCGCCGCCGAAGGCCCCGACGGCGTCCTCGTCGATGGTGCCGGTGACGAGTTGGCCGTCGACGATTTCGACCGTATCGCCGGCCGAACTCGTGAACTCGAGATTGAGGTCGTCCGGAAGGAGTTCGGAGAACACCGTCCGGCCGGTCCAGTACGGGCCGCCGTTCTCCTCGCCGTCGGCGGCAGGGAGTTCGTCGACGCTCGTCGCGCGCAACAGGTCAAGCGCCTGCGTCTCCGAGAAGTGGGGGTTCTCGTGGGTCAGCAGGTACGTTCCGCTGATGTGGTCTTGAATCGCCCCGATGATGTTCTCGCCGAATCGCGGGCTGAGCATCTGTTCTTGAACGCGCATCAGAACGCGTGCCTCGGCGCGGGCCTCCTCGTTCTGGAGGGCGTGCATGTTCATCTCGTCGCCGTCGAAGTCGGCGTTGTACGGCGGGCAGACGGTGGTGTTCAGCCGGAACGTCTTGTACGGCATCACGACCACCTCGTGAGCCATGATCGACATCCGGTGGAGCGAGGGCTGGCGGTTGAACACGACGATGTCACCGTCGACGAGGTGGCGGTTGACCTCCCACCCCTCCTCGACTTTCGTCGCCAGTTCCTCGCAGTTCTTCTCGGTCACCTTCAGTCGGCGGCCGTCGGGGCGGCGAACGTAGTTCGCGCCCGGGTGGGCCTCCGGCCCGTTGGCGACGTACTGTCTCGCCTCGTCGACGTTGCGCTCCGTGACGTTCAGGGTCTGTGTCATCTCCTTTGCGACCCGGTCCGGAACACCGACCTCGTTGAGGCTGAGGGTAGGGTCCGGACTGATGACGGTCCGAGCGGAGAAGTTGACACGCTTGCCGGACAACGACCCACGGAAGCGACCCTCCTTGCCTTTCAGCCGCTGGCTGAGGGTCTTCAACGGCCGGCCCGAACGGTGTCGGGCCGGGGGCGTCCCCGAAATCTCGTTGTCGATGAAGGTGGTGACGTGGTACTGGAGCAGTTCCCAGAGGTCCTCGATGATCAGTTGGGGGGCGCCCGCCTCGCGGTTCTCCATGAACCGCTGGTTGATGCGGATGATGTCGACCAGTTTGTGCGTGAGGTCGTCCTCGGAGCGCTGGCCGTTGTCCAGCGTGATCGAGGGCCGGGCCGTCACCGGCGGCACCGGCAGAACGGTCAGGATCATCCACTCCGGCCGGGAGCGCTCGGGGTCGACGCCGATGACCTCGATGTCCTCGTCGGGGATGTCCTCGAACCAGTCGCGGATGTCGGAGGGCATCAGCTTGTTCATGTCCTCCTCGGTCAGATCCACGCCGAGAACCTTCTCCAACTTTTTTCGTGTCTCGCTTTTCGGGCGGAACTCGCCCGACATGATCTCTTGGATCCGGCCCACGTTGACGCCGACCTCCTCGGCGAGTTCCGCGGGACCGGTCCCCTCGTCGTCCTCGTCGTCGGGGTCGGGTTGCATCGCCTCGGCGATACGCTCGGAGTAGTCCCCCGCGAGAACGTCCTGAACCTCGTAGTAGGTGGTCGGCTTCTCGTGTTTGATCTCGTGCATCACGCCGCCACAATCCGGGTGCGGACAGTAGCTCTGCTTGCGCGCCTGCCGAACCGCCGACTTCAACACGTCGTTTGGGTCGTTGCCGAGTTCCTCGGCGCGAACCAGGTTGTCGCGGTACTCGTCGCGCTCCTCCTCGGTGAGGGCCAGTCGCCCACACTCCCGGCAGGTCGAGCGGAGAAGCCGCCGGATGAGCTTCGTGAAGCCGACGTGGATGACCGGGGCCGCGAGTTCGATATGGCCGAAGTGGCCGTTGCACGACCCGGAGTGTTGCCCGCAGGTCCGACACTCCAGTCCGGGATCGATAACGCCCAGCCGGGGGTCCATCAACCCCATGTCGATGGGGTAGCCGTCGTCGTCGTAGGTGTCCGCGGTGATCACCTTTGTCGCGGACATATCGCGGTACGTCTCGGGGTCCATCAGCCCGAACTGAATCCCGCCGATCTCTTTCGGTGTTTGCATTGACATTGTTAGACTGCGTCCTCGAGTTCCAACCGTGGGCGGATGCCCAACGCGGTCATCTCATCGAGAAGGAGCTTGAACGCGTAGCTCACCTCGAGTTCGTGGATATCGTCTTCGTCGCCGGACACCGGGTCGTACACCCGCCGCTGGTCGACGTCTTCGACCGCGACCATACCCGTCTCGGCGCTAATGTAGACGTTCTCTCGGTCCGAGGAGTCGAGCAGGCGTTCTTTGAGCGCCATCGCCGCCCCGTGACCGATCAGCACCTCGCGTTCCATCTCGCCGACACGGAGGCCACCCTCGCGGGCTCGACCCTCCGTGGGCTGACGCGTGAGCACCTGCACCGGCCCGCGCGAACGGGCGTGCAGTTTGTTGCTCACCATGTGGTACAGCTTGTGATAGAAGATGGTGCCGACGAAGATTTCGGCCTCGATCTTCTCGCCGGTCACCCCTGAGTACATGACCTCCTTGCCCGAAGAGTCGAACCCGCGGTCGACGAGCGCGTCGCGGAGGTCGTCCTCGTCCTCGCCTTGGAAGGCGGTGCCGTCGACGCGCCGCCCCTCCAACGAGCCGACCTTTCCGCCCAGCATCTCTAGGACGTGGCCGACCGTCATCCGCGAGGGGAGCGCGTGCGGGTTGAGTACGAGGTCCGGAACCAACCCCTCCTGGGTGAACGGCATGTCCTCCTGTGGTGCGAGGTGGCCAACGACGCCTTTCTGACCGTGTCGGGAGGCGAACTTGTCCCCGAGTTCGGGGATGCGCTCGTCCCGCACCGAAACCTTCGAGAGCTTCGAGCCGTCCTCGCCTTCCATCAGCGTGACCGTGTCGACGACGCCGTCCTCTCCGGATCGCATCGTGACGCTGGTCTCGCGGCGTTTCTGCGGGCTGAGACCGCCCATGTCGTCCGGCTCCTCGAGAAACCGGGGCGGGCTGGTCTTACCGAGCAGGACCGAGTTCTCGTCGACCTTTGTTTCGGGGTTGACGAGGCCGTCCTCGTCGAGGTGCGTGTAGGCGTCCTCGCCGCGGGCGCCGCGGACGTCCTGACTCGGCATCTCGAAGCGGTCCTCCTGTCCGCCCGGATAGCGCCGCTCTTCGCCCTCGTAGGTCCGGAAGAAGTGAGAGCGTGCAAGCGCGCGGTCGACCGATCCCTTGTTCATGACGAGGGCGTCCTCGATGTTGAACCCCTCGTAGGACATGACCGCGACGACGAAGTTCTGGGCCGCCGGGCGCTCGTCGAAGCCGATCTGCTCGGTGGTCTGGGTTTTGACCATCGCCAGCTGTGGGTAATGCATCAGATGCTGGCGCGTGTCCGGACGGATCCGGTAGTTGGCCGCCGGTAGGCCGAGCGACTGCTTCATCATCCCCGCGCCCATCGTGATCCGTGGCGACGCGTTGTGTTCCGGGTAGGGGATCATCCCAGCACCGATGCCGAAGATAAGCTGTGGGTCGATCTCGAGGTGTGTGTGGCGCTCGTTGACCTCCTCCTCGTCGACGGCAACGTAGATGTCCTCCTCCTCCTCGGCGTCGATGAACTCGATGTAGCCGCGGTCGACGAGCTGTTCGAACTCGAGATCGCCGCCTTCGACCGCCTCGATCTCCTCGTCGGTGAGAAGGGGTTCGCCGTCCTCGACGACGATCAACGGCCGGCGGGCCCGACCCGCGTCCGCGTTGACGATGACCTCGCGGGTGCGTTCTTTGACCGAGACGTTGACCATGTCGCTGACGTCGCCCCGTCGGCGCGCCTCGCGGATCTGTTCTGCGAGCTGTTCGGGGTCGGGGTGCGTCCCGACCAGACTGCCGTTGACGTATACTTTCGCCTCGCGTGCCTGAGCCATGTTAATCCGCCATCGAGTCGACGCCTTCGATCCCGGGGATGCCTTCGACCCCCATCGACGCCAGTTCGCGCTTGAGCCCCTGTTCGTCCTCTACGGTCTGGGAGAGCTCCATCGCCTGTGCGAAGTTTTTCACCAGACCACAGTTCGGCCCCTCCGGCGTCTCGGAGGGGCAGATCCGACCCCACTGGGTCGCGTGCAGGTCCCGCGCCTCGAAGTGGGGCTGAGAACGGGACAACGGACTGCGGAGGCGTCGCAGGTGCGACAGCACGCCCATGTAGTCCGTCCGGTCGACCAACTGGGAGACACCCGACCGGCCGCCGACCCAGTTGCCCGTCGCGATGGGGTGTTCCAACCGCTCGGTCAGCACGTCCGACCGCACGACCGTGTTGACCGTCAACTGTCGGTTGCGCATGTTCGCACGTTCGAGTTGGTACTTCACGTCACGAGCCAGTTTGTTGAGCGCCGTCCGGAACAGGTCACGCATCAGGTCGCCGCTGACCTTCAGGCGCTTGTTCGCGTAGTGGTCCTTGTCGTCGGCCTCCCGGCGGTCGAGGGCGAGTTCGAAACACGCTTCGGCCATCCGGCAGAGGTAGTACGCCTTGTTGATCCGGACCTCCTCCTCGTCGATGCCCTCCTCGTGGAGGTGTGGCAGGAGGTAGCGGTCGATGACGTAGTTCGCGCGTTTGAGCTGGTAGTTTTTCCCCTGTCCGCCGGCGACGCGCTTGCCGAGCGTCTCGATGGCCTCCTCCTCGCTCTGGACCTCGGCCATCTCCAGGTTCTCCAGCATGAACTTCACGATTTCGGGGTCGTCGCTGACGCGGTGGACGATCTCCTCGTCGGATTCGAGACCGAGCGCCCGCACCAGCGTTACGAAGTTGATGCTGCCAGACACCGAGGGGAACGAGACTTCGAGGATTCCCTCTCGGTTGCGCTCACAGAGCACCAAGGCCCGGTAGCCGCGGCGCTGGCTGAACGTCTTTGCGACCTGGATCTCGTCGCCGTACTTCGTGTCGTACTCCGCGAGGATCTTGTTCGGCGCGAGGTCCTCGCTCGTCATCAGCACCCGCTCGGAGCCGTTGACGATGAAGTAGCCGCCGGGGTCGACGGGGTCCTCGCCGATGTCGATGAGTTCCTCGCGGGTCAACCCCTCGATGTTACATTTCCGGGAGCCGACCATGATCGGCATCCGGCCGACCTTTGTCTCGGTGGAGTCGACAGCGACCTCCTCTTCCTCCTCGCCGCCGCGGACGATCTCCATCTCCATGAACACCGGCGCGGCGTACGTGATGTTGCGCAGGCGGGCCTCCTGGGGGTAGAGGAGTTCCTCGCTCCCATCGGCCTCCCGGACCCGCGGCGTCTCGACACGCACGTCGCCGAGTTCGACGAACACCGGTTCCTGGCCCTCCTTGTCGCCGATATCCGTCTCGATGCGTTCTTTCTCGTCGACGACTTCCTGCATCCCCCGATCCAGAAAGGCGTTGAACGATCGGAAGTGGTGCTCGGCCAGTCGTTCCTGCGAGAAGTACTCCCGCGAGATGGTGCGTCGGCTTTCTCGGTTCATTCGACCACCAGTCGGTACACGGTTGCTCGGTCCGTCGTTCGCGAGTCTCGGGTGATCTCTATCACGTCGCCCGGTTCGGCTTTGTCGGGGAGCGCCGGGTCACTCACCGTGATCTTCGGCAGATTGGTCTTGCTGACGTTATACTCTGACAGGACCTCATCGACCCGGTCCGGGTCGTCGAGGACCGTATGCTCCGGGACCAGTTTGTGTTGGCTTACGTCTACCATGTGTGGAGTGGAGAAGTTATCACGAGATACTACGGCGTTATTGTAGACACAGACATTTAACACTTGCTGAACGAGTGAAGCGACGCTAACCGACCCGCCGACGGGGTTGACGCCAACGGGCACGTTACGATATGACACAGGCTCCGCCGGTACAAATCGGTTTCGGCACGCCCCACGACACGGGTCCCCACGGCGTCTCGAGATGGCAAGTCTTATTTTCCAGTCCCGGATTGATGTAGGTGTGGTAGCCCGGATGGTGTAGTGGCCCATCATACGACCCTGTCACGGTCGTGACGCGGGTTCAAATCCCGCTCCGGGCGTATCGACGCTTCGCGCTTTTTTTGAGTCGTTATTCGTAGGGAGGCCTGAGGTCCTCCGTCCGAAGTTCATCGTGTGCCCGCCACGTCCGAGACTGTACAGTAACAAACACCGTTCCAGCGAACATCATGGCGACCACTCCCGTGACGACGAGTCCAGGAATCATCCCCACTGCCGCGCTCGCCGGCCACCGGGCCGGGCCAAACGACGTCACCCGCAGCACCCACGCGGCGTTGAGGATGGCAAGCAGCGGCAGATACACACGCCGCAACCGGTGGGCGACCGCCTCCTCGGTGGAGATTTTCAACGCCGGCTGGTGGTAGTCCGACGCGAGGCGGCGGCGCCAGTCGTCAGCCGGCTCCCGGGTTGGATCGAGTCCAATGGCGAAGACGTTCCGCTGGAGGGTCCGCACCCGCGAACGCCACATATCGTACGCACGATACCGGCGCGCCTCGATGATCAAAAAGAGCCCAACGGCGAGGTTGCCGATGAGCAAGACGTAGTGTGGGTTCGAGGCGTTCGTGAACGCCCACGTCAGGATGGCCGCGAGCAGGAGCACCGCCCAGTTCGTGGTCCGGTCCAACCGTTCGCGCCACAGCGTCATCCGGTGGATCTCACCCCGATAGAGGTGTG
>NZ_JAQCNJ010000039.1 GCF_028275055.1 Haloplanus sp. | reverse complement strand
TCAGGGGCTGAATCCTTTATAACTGGATGGGACCGCCCGGATTCGAACCGGGGTCACGGGCACCCAAGGCCCGAAGTATACCAAGCTAACCCACGGTCCCACAGATACGAGTCCGCCTCGCGTCCGCTAAAGGATTTCGTTCGGCAGGGGTACGGCGGCGACTCGGCCTCGCACCCGGTGATCGGGTTCGCACCTCCGGTTTCGTCGAGAACAGGGCGTACGCTCCCGACCCGGCAACGTTGTCGATGGGATTCTCCGTCCCTTGGTCGTACACCTACAGAAGAGTGCCGCGGAGTTTCCGGTACGCGTCGGGGACGTTACCGTGTGTGAATCGGATCGTCCCGACATCGCGCTCAGCGCCGTCAACGAACTCCACGATCGGTTCCGCGTCGGTGTCGGCGATCTGATTATGACCGCGTGTCGCTGTCAGGCCAAAATAGGCAGTGTCGACAGTTCCGGACGGACGATGGACCGTGCGGACGTCGGCTTAGTCCGCGCCCACCGCACAGCTGTCGGTGTATTCGATATCGTCGATGGTTTCGATAGGGTCCTCGCCACACACCGGGCAGTCCGGATCCTCGGCGTAGGGCACCGTCTCGAAGCTCATATCCATCGCGTCGTAAAAGAGCAGCCGACCGACGAGTGGGTCACCGGCGTCGAGAAGGGTTTTCACGGCTTCGGTCGCTTGGATACAGCCGACGGTGCCGGGAAGCACGCCGAGCACGCCCGTCGTTGCACAGTCGGGGACGGTTCCCGGTTCGGGAGCTTCACGGAACAGACAACGGTAGCAGGGGCCGTCCGGATGGAGCGTCGTGACCTGTCCCTCGAACTTGTAGATAGCGCCGTGTGAGACGGGGATTCCAGCCAGACGGGCGGTGTCGTTGACCAGATAACGCGTCGGAAAGTTGTCGGAGGCGTCGACGACGACGTCGTTGCCCTCGACGATGTCGGCGTTCGTCCGGTCGAGGCGGGTCTCGTAGGTTTCGACGTCGACGTCAGGGTTGAGTGTCGCGACAAAGTCGCGCGCGCTCTCGACTTTGGGTCGTCCCACGTCCGCGTCGCCGTGGATCACCTGCCGTTGCAGGTTCGACCGCTCGACGACATCGTCGTCGACAACACCGATACGGCCGACGCCAGCAGCCGCGAGATACTGGATCACGGGCGCTCCCAACCCACCGGCGCCGACGACGAGTGCGCTCGAGTCGAGCAGTCGTTTCTGTCCCTCCGGCCCGACCTCGTCCATGATGATATGCCGGGAGTAGCGATCCAGTTGCGTGGCGTCGAGCGAGAGCCCACTCATACCGCCATCTCGGGGGCGGCACGAATAAATCCGTGTCGTCTAAGGAGGCCTCCGCATCGGTGACCCGAATCCCACGGTCGCGACCGGCGGCCTCTTGACCCCGGAGTGGGTGACCGGCCCGGTCGAAGCCGGCCTCGTCCTGACCGTCCCGGATCGATGGACGGTCGGCATTACGCAGCAGAACCGAACGCACCCTCCATCGCGGTGGACAGCGCACCGGCCCGCCGGAACCCGAAAAGAACGTCGTCGTATCGGTCGACCGCCTGCGGACCGATCGCCGTTGTGTTCGAGAAAACGAGATGTCTCGCGCGGGTTAATTCGGCGACTGCGGCGACACGGACGAGTAGCGTCTCGATCGGAACCCAGATCACGGTCCGTGCTTGATGAGTAGCGCGGGCGATCCCGCGAGGACCACCGGACTGGAACCGGTCGGACACGAGCGATAGCGATGGAGATCGGCACGAGACCGCTCTGGAGTCCTCGTTCACCCGTCATACGCGCCCACACTGCGGGGGCGGGCGTCGCCGGACGAACACCACCCGTCGAGGCCACTGTGTCCCGTATCGAGCGCCGGCGGTGCCCTCTTTACTCCCGCGGGCGAGTCGCGCCCATGGCCCTCCGCGATCGGCTCAGACCGTGGCACGCCCTGATGATCGTCGTGTTTGTCGCCGGTACGACCACGTACCTTTTAAACGCCGCGAGCATCACCGGCGGGACCGGGGTTCGCGCCGTCGCATCCGGCCTGTTCGCCCTCGTCGTCTTCCAGTTCACCGTCGGCAACGTCTGGGGGTACGCGGTCGAATACCACAATGCCGGCGGTAGGTGGACCGATCTCCCGTTTCTGACACCGTTCGTCACCGCGGCGGTGGCGGGTGTCGTCGTCGGCGTTTATGCCGGGAGCGTTCCCGCCGGGGCGTGGGCCACGTTCTGGGTGTTCGTTCTCGTTGCCGCCGTCGTCGCGGTGGGCGCATGGGTCGTTGCCGGCTACACCGAGGCGGAGATGTGAGTCGAAACCGACCGCACGTGTTCGTGTGATGACACGCCCGCGGCGACGCCGACCGGGTCGTGTTTCCATCGCAGGGGAGTCCGTGTGCGGACGAGCAAAGCGGTGGGACCGACGGGTGACGATACACACCGGTGGCTGCTACATCGTGGGTATATCACACGGCAGAACCCATAGCTTCGGTCATATCGGATCGTCGGCTACAGTGTTTTTCCAATGGGTGACGGAACGAAATGGTATGTTCTGTGTACTGCGTGTATACTGCTCGTGGGGGTCGTAGCCGCGGGTGGTTGGAGCGCAGTCGCGACGACGACCGGGATCGATCTGACGGCGGGGGCGACCGACGACGGGACACCCGTCGAGGGTGGTGCGGCCGATGGGCGGATCAGCGCTGAAACGGGTGATACCGACGTCCAGTTGTTTCTCGACCTCGATCGGAACGGAACGGTCGACGACGGGGGACCGACACTAACCGTCTCGGCGAGCGAACTGGGGACCGGGTCGTCCGTCTCGGCGTCGTTCGCCGGCCTGTCGGTGCCGACCGGCGTCGAGGACGGCAGCGTCGATATCGTCGCCGTCCAGCGGAGCGCGGCGCTCGCCGTCGGCGACACGGTGGCGGCGGACGCCAGCGCGACGACGAGCCTCGATGTCGCCTCAGACGGTCGATTGGTCGTCGACGCCGACTCCGGCGAGGGCGAGTACGGCACGATTCAGGCAGCGGTGGACAATGCGACGAGCGGCGACACAGTGGTCGTTCAACAAAGCGCCGCGGATTACAGCGCATTCTCTGGAAGTTCGGTCGATAATCTGACCGTCACCGCCGCATCAGGAGTCTCCCCGACGGTGGTCGCCGGTAGCACTCGGGTCGAAGTCGGACCGAACAGCACCGTCAGCGACCTCACGTTCGACCTCAACGGTCAGGTAATCTATCTTGGCGGTTCTGACAACGTGACGTTCAGGAACAACACGGTCAACATCTCCGGCAGTTCGAACTACGGAATCAGAGCAGAGGTGTCGACCGGTGTCAGGGTGACAAACAACACGTTCAATCAGTCGGCCGCCCCGGACGGGGGAGGCTACCCGCAGGCCATCCTACTCTCCGGAGCGCAGGCCACCGTCGCCAACAACACGCTCAACGGCCCACGGAAAACGCCGACTAACCCGGTATCCGCGCTGGGAACTACGATCGACGAGGAGGTCGGGTTCGGCGTATACGTCGTCACCAAAGGCGGGTCTCCGAAAGTAACGATCCGCAACAACACAATCAGCGGGTTCGGACAGGGCATCGCGCTGAACGAGAACGATCGGGAGTTCGGTGCGGTCACCATCACGCAAAACGACGTCTCGGGGACCGTCTTCGATCACGTGGTGTTCGCCGACACGACCGGAACGGACAACCTCGGCGGCGGCGGGAGCCTCAACGGCGAGTCGACGCTCGCGGCGGGACTGGTGAACGTGACCGAAACCAACAGCATCTCGACGACCGCACCCGCAGGGGTCGACGGCCGGCTGGTGGTTGACGCCGGACTCGGCGGCGAGTTCGACACGGTTCAGGCAGCGGTCGATGCGGCGACGAGCGGCGACACGGTACGTGTGCGAAACGGGACGTACACGGAGTCGGTCACGGTCGAGACGTCGAACGTCACGCTCACGGGGGTGAACGGTCCGACTGTCGTCGGCGACGGCGTGAACACCGGGAGCAAGCCCCACGCCGCGATTCACGTCAACGACGGGAGCGGTCCCGTTCGAAATATCACGGTCGAAGGCTTCACCGTGCGGAATCCGAGCGGGAAGCTCGGCATCTTCGCCGGGACGGGATCGACCAACTCGAACTCCGACGGAATCGGTGGACTCGTAATCCGGGACAACGTCGTACGGAACGTCTCGTCGCAGTCCACCGGTGGGTCGCTCACGGGCGGTCCCGCAGGGATCGGTATCCGTGGCGACTACGGCACCGCGGGCAACCCCGGAATCGAGATCAGGAACAACAGTATCTCGAACGTCCAATCGAGCGGGTACACCAACGCGGTCGGAATCACGCTCAAAAGCTTCACCGGCGATGCGGGGTTCGGCAAGGACAGCAGCGGGGCTGATGTGACCGACGGATCCAGCCCGCCGGCTACCGACACCGACATCGGCAACAACAGCATCTCGAATATCGACGGTGGCGACGATAGCCGGACGAAGGGCATCTCCGTCAGCGGCGAGTTCGAGGACGTGCTCGTCGAGGGCAACAGCGTCTCCGGGATCAGTGCGGCAGACGATGGAAGTGCCGGGAACGCTCTCGGCGTTACGTTCACCGAGAACGGCGGCTCGTACAGCAGCAACAAGTACGATATCGACGACGACGGTACCGGCGAGCGCATCGGCCCGCGGAACTTCGTCGTTCGGAACAACACGGTCAAGCGGGTTACCGCCGGATCGCCGGCTGGCGTGTTCGTCGGCGGGTACGAGGCCCTCGGCGACGACAACGTGATCGCCAACAACACGATCAACACGCCGGTGTCACGGTACAACGCCGACCAGCCCGGGTTCGACTTTGCGGACGCCGACGGGCTGACCGTCCGCGACAACGACCTCGCGGCGTCGCAGGTCGCCCTCGATCTCGACCGCATCGGGGCCGTCTCGGGGAACAGTCTCTCCGCGTCGACGCCGCCCGACGCGCGAATCGACGCCACTCGCGACCGTGCCGATATCGATCCGGCGGACGTTGCGCCGGTGAATACGCGGTTGCAGACGTTGCTGTCGACCAACGACCTCGCGACGACGGCGCCGGCGACGGTCACGAGCGTCTCGCTCGACAATCCGAGCGGACGGTCGCTGAACCTGAGCGTCACGACGACCGGCGACGTCTCCGGGTCCACGCTGTCCGTGGCGCTTGGCAACGCGACGACCGGCACCGGAAGCGACGTGACGGTCGGTGAGTTCACCGAGACGGCGAACGCCGACGGAACGGTCACTTACACCGCGTCGGTTGAGGCCGACGTTGCGTCAGGATCTGTGAAGGCGTACGAGGCCACCGTCACCGAGATAGACGGTAACGCCGACCCGGACGGCAAGCTACCGACATCTCGGAACAGAAAAGTGGCCGTATCGACGTTCGATGAGGGCACGACGACCGTCTCGACCGGATCGACAGCGGTGTCCGCGGCATCGATCGACCTCGACACCACCGCCGGTGGCACGGTGACCGTTTCGACGGTGCCCGACCTGCCCGATACGGGGGAACAGGGCCTTCCGGCGTTGCGGGGTGATGTCGGCGTCGTGGACGGCGACGACACCGTGGTCTCGGCGATCGAAATCGATCCGGGGTCGTCGCTCGCCGATACGGGCGCGTCGATTCGGTTCACCATCGACAAGGCGAGTGTCGGCGACCCCGCCGGACTCGTCGTCACGCGGTACAACGGCACGGGGCACGAGACACTCACGACGACCGTCGTTGAGTCAGCCGGCACGGACATCACACTCGAGGCACAGACACCGGGCTTTTCCTTGTTCACGATCGTCGAAACCGACGCCTCGGCGGCGGGGAGCGAGACGGGCGAGACGAGTGGGGGCCGAAGTACGGACGGGTCGATAGTGGTCGCAGAGTCGTCGGTGACCGAACGGCTCTATGAGGGTGAGATTCGCACTGTGACCGCCGAGTTCGAGACACCGGTGACCGGCACCGTCCGGATTCGGCCGGTTGATGGCCTCCCGGCCGGCACCCCGAGTCCGGACGGCCGCGTTCTCTCGGGGGTGATTATCGATCCGGCGGCGGACGTCGCAGACGACCCCGGACGGGTCCACGTGACACTCAACGCGGCGGCCGTCGCCGACCCGGAGGCCATCCAGATCGTGCGGTACGATGCGACCACCGGCCGTCTCGATACCCTAGCCACGACCGTTGTGGACGGTGGCGACGAGCGTGTGGGTTTCACCGCCGAGACGCCCGCGTTCTCGACGTTTGTGATCGTCGCAGACCGGCCCACGACCTCACCCACGGCCACGACGCCGACGCCCACACCGACCCCACCCGATCGGGAGTCGCCGACGTCTGTGCCGACCGACGGGACTGGCACGGTAACGACAACGGCGACCACAACCGAACCGGTCCGAGAAACGCCGCCGGCGACCGGAGGAGAGGCTCCGGGCTTCGGGATCGTCGTGGCACTGGCCGCGTTGGTCGCGACGTTCGCACTGAAACGTCGATAATGCAGGCGGCGCAAAGCTTTTAATGAGGATGAGCGGTCGGTGGCGGCTCCGGCACACGTTGTGTCGGGTTCCGTACCGAGGCGTGCAAGCCTCTGCGACCGTACCGGGTCAGTCTGCGAGTTCCGCCATGTCGAGGGCGTCGAGACGCTCCGTCGTTGGGACGCCGTCGTCGTCCCACCCGCGAAAGGCGTAGTACTCGTCGAGCATCGCGTCGAGTTCCTCGGGCGGGCAGTACATCCCCTCGGCCGGGCCGTCGGGGATGGGGTCGTGCATGACGCGGTGAGAAAGCGTGTCGGTCTCGCGGCGCGCGACCCCGCGTTCGACGTTGATGAGGCGTTCGAGGTTGTAGATCCGTTCGCCGATCCGTTCGACCTCGTCGGTCGAGAGGTCCCACCCCGTCGCGGCGTTGATCGCGTCGCGGTAGCGGCCGGTGACGCGCTTTCCCCACCCGGCCTCACTGACGAACCGACACTGCGTGAGCGAGTCGCCCAGCGCGGTGAAATGTTGGGTCCGGGCGGCAAACTCCGGCGTCCCCTCGGTCGTCTCGTCGTGTTCGCCGTCGTACTGGAGCGTCGGGCGGGTGTCGTGGTGGGAACCACCGCGGGTCGCGGTGGCGTAACCGATGCTCATCCCTTTCAGTCCGCAGGGCGAGTGGGCCGCAAACTCTAGTCCCTTGACCCCGTGGAGGTACCGGTCGGCCTCGTCGTCCAACTCGGCCGCCAGTCGGAACGACCCCGCCGCGAGGCGGTCACCGAACCCTTCGCGGTGGGCCGTCTGTCGGGCGAGTTCGACCAGTCCGTCGGCGTCGCCGAAGGCGAGGTGGGGGGAGTCGTCGTCGGACAGGAGCCCCTCGTCGTAACACTCGCGGGCGAAGGCGACGGTGACACCCCACGAGATGGTGTCCATGCCGAGGCGATCACAGCGGTCGTTTGCCTTGATCACCCGCTCGACGTCAAAGACGTCGGTCATCGTCGCAGTGGCGAAGAGACTCTCGAACTCCGGAATCTTCGCGTCGGTGACCCCGTCACCTTCGACGGTGACGTGTTTGCCACACGCCACCGCGCAGTTCGCACACGTCGTGTCCTCGGTGACGTACGCCTCCCGCAGGCGTTCGCCGCTGATGGTTTCGGCGTCCGCGTTGGGAGCCTGCTCGGCCCGGTTGTTCCGCCGGCCGAGTTTCCCCATTTCGTTGATCGGGTTGACCAGCCCGCTCGTGCCGTACTCTTGAAGCATCTCCGTCTCGGCCATCAACGGCCCCATCCGTCCGCCAGCAAGACTCCGGAGGTCGGCGTCAGCGGGGTCGGGCCGAAACTCACCCTCCTCTACTGCAACCGCCTTGACGTTTTTCGACCCTAACACCGCGCCCGCGCCGCCGCGGCCGGCGACGCCCTCGCGCATCTCGGAATCGTGGAGGAGGCAGGCAAAGCGAACCAGGTTCTCGCCGGCCGGTCCGGCGGCGATGGCGTGGACGTTCTCGTCGTCGTCGCCTTCGGCCACCCGAGACCGAACCGTCGCGCACGTCTCGTATGTGTCCAACCCGGCGAGGTCGACCGCGGGGACCACCTCGGCGCCGTTCTCGTCGACGTGGACGTACGAGAGGTCGTCGGCCGACCCGTGGAGAACAACCGCCTCGAATCCCGTCGTCTTCTGGGCGCGGGGGAACGTGCCGCCGAACGTGCTGTCGAAAAAACTGTTCGTCTGCGGGTTGATAAAGCCGACGACGCCACGGCTCGTCGACTGGAAGGGGGTACCGTTCATCGGGCCGACGGTAAAGGCGAGAACGTTCTCGGGGTCGAACGGATCGGCGTCGACGGGCACGTGTTCGTGAACCGCCTTCGCCGCGAAGCCGTTACCGCCGAGAAACCGCCGGGCGTCCGCGGGATCGATCGTCTGGATGTCGCTTTCGCCCTCGTCGAGGTGGACGTGGAGGATCCGCCCGCCGTACACCGGTGGAAGGTCAGACACGGTACGCGTCCCCCACGCTCCGTCCGGTCTCGATGGTCGTATGTAGCATGAGAGCGTGTCACCGCTCCGATCACAAAGGGTTTGTTGGTGGTTTCGTGTGGAACGGAAAGTGAACACCGTGCAGCGGTCCGTCCGGTGCGGGCGGACGTGTCACGGATTCGGCACACGGCGGTGTGGTGTGTCGTCGTCGCGGTCACCGCGTATCGGAGGGCTGGTGTCGACGACCCGCGTTCCGTATCGTGATATACAGTGTATCGATGCGCGACCGACCGGGCGAGCATCGGTCGGCGCGAACGAAAGGCGAGAAGAACCGTTACTTGCCGCGACGCCGGTCGCCGCCGATGCTGGGTCGGGTGTGTTCCGTCCCTTTGCCGCGCTTGCGCTGACCACGGCCCTTCTGGCCGGCGCTCGTCTGCCCGCGGAACGCCCGGCCGTTGTGTGAGTCGTCACAGATCCAGTTCAGGTCGTCGTCGGCCTGAATCGCCGGGTGGTGAGGGTCGACGAGGACCACCTCATGCCACTTCTGGGAGCCGTCTTCACCGACCCAGTATGAGTTGAGCACGCGGAGGTTGGGGTATTTCCGTGCGGTCCGTTCCTCGGCGATGCGCTGGATGCTCTTGCGACGGCCGATCCGGTTGACGCCCTGTCGTTTCGAGCGGCGGCCGGCCTTGAACCGTCGCTTTCGCGCCCCGCCCTTGCGAACGGACGTGCGAGCCACGACGATGCCTTGCTTGGCTTTGTAACCGAGGTTTCGGGCCTTGTCGAGGCGGGTGGGGCGTTCGATACGTTCGATAGCGCCCTGATCGCGCCACTCCTGTTTGCGTTGCCACTGCAGTTCGGCGAGGGCCCCATCGTCGGGGTCCTGCCACGCCTCTCGAATGTGTGAGTAGAAGCTTCGTGCCATGGGTTGTCCACGGGCGCTTGCGATTCGACCGCGCCGGCGACGCCGGCGGGTCACATGTCGTCCCGACGAGTCGGGCGCCCGCTGGGGCCCGTCGACCAGCGAGTTGTCTGTCGTATTCCGCGCCGGGGGTTAAGAACTTCGACTCGTCGCGAACGCTCGAACCGTCTCGAACCCGCCGTTTGCGATGGCGTCGGCGACGGCGGCCGTGTCCACCTCGGGGACGACGGCGGGATACTTGCGGGCAAAAAAGCCCACCAGATTGTCGACATCGCGTTCGAGCAGTTCCGCGGCGTTCTCGTGGGTCGTCGGCACCGACTGGGGCCAGTCGAAGATGGTGACCCCCGACTCCGAGACGGCGACGTTGTGTTCGCTGAGGTCGGCATGAACCAGTCCGGCATCGTACGCATCCGCCACCTCCCGAAGTGTCAGGTCGACAACCGGGAGAACGCCGTCGTCGTCGAGTTTCGACCGGGCGAGTTCGACGCCGTCGAACTTCGTCATCAGAACGGCGTGACGGTTGTGGTCGATGGGTTGTGGCACCGATACGTCGGGATAGAGTGTCTCGAGGGCGTCGTGTTCGGCCTCGGCGGCCTTGCGCGCGGTGTAGAGCCACGAGACGTGGTGGTGGTCGGCGGTGTACTCCCGTTCGCGGTTGACCTCCCGGAAGTTGGTGTACCCTTCGCGGTGGAACTTCAGTGCCAGCGGGCGATATGACCGGACCTCGTACACGTCGCTTTCCTTTCCCACGCCGAGCGACGAACCCATCCCCTCGACGGTGTCGCGTTCGGCGAAGGTGTGGAGCGCGAGAACGTCGTACCCCTCGAAGGAGAGTTGGTACCCCTCGTACTGGATCGTCCGACGCTCGATCAGGTCGCGTTTCATACACCGGTCCAGCCGGTACTCCACCTCCTCGGCCGTCAGCCCCGCGTAGTCGGGGAGTTTCCCCCGGTTGACCCACTCGCTGAACCGCATCCCCTGCTCGACACCCGAGAGGAGATAGATGTCCTCGGGTTCGAGTTCGGCGACCACGCCGGCGACGTTTTCGACCATACCCCGGTTCCGCGCGCAAGGGACAAAAGCCCCCCGCGTCGACAGAGTAAACCACATGTCGCGATACGAAATCCGCCGGCACGGCGTCACATCACAACCGATATACCGACCGGCCGGGGAGAGCTGGTATGACCAGAGACGCCGAACGCACGGAGAACCGGTAGTATGCCGTGGGGAGTTACCACGGAGTTCACCGAGGAGAAAGGGCCGGAAGTGGAGATAGACGAGGAGCAAAAAGAGCGGGTCGACCGTGGCGAGAAGGGAACGGAGACGACAAAGGAGTTCGACGTCGACGAGGCGCTCTCGAATCTGGACTGACCCGGGGCCGACGGTAACACGATCAGGGTTGTGCCGGCCACGGGCTTCATCGAAAACGGGTGGGGTCCACCCCGCTGTCTAAAAGTCACACGCCCGAAGGTCGTCATGACACGGTCGGCGCCGCCGCGAGGCTACCGGTCGGGGCGGGCGCTCGACCGGAGCGCGGCCGTGGCGATGGTCCCCCCACACTCCGCGGTTCGGGCGAGCGTCGAGACCACCCGCGAGAGAACGTACCCGGCAGGGGGAGAACGCTCCATCAAGACCGTATCCAGCGTGTCGAGGTCGTCGAACACCCGATCACGCCGGTTCAGCACCTCGTGGGCCTCGTCACACGACCCATCCAAGAGAGCCGCCGTCGCCGTCTTGACGACGGCGCGCGACGCGTCCGCGAGCCCGGTTATCTCGTCGAGAACGTCCGCTGGCGGCGTGTCGTCGACGCGGCCGGCGAGCGAGCCGATCCGGACGGCGTGATCCGCGACCCGTTCGAGTTCGCGGGCCGTGAGGTAGTGGTCGAACAACGACGTCCGGGGGACGTCGAGGCGGTCGACCTCGCCGAAATCGACGAGCGAGCGGTTGAGGTGGCGGGTCACCGCGCCCAGCAATCTGTCCGCGCCGTCGTCGCGGCGGTCGAGGTCGACCGCATCGCCGTCGGGGAACGCGTCGACCGCGGTCCGGTGCATCGAGAGCGCGGTGAACCGGAGTTGGGTCACCGACTGCTGGATCGAGAGCTCGGAGGCGTCGAGCAGGCTCTCGACGGTGACGCGATCGGAACCTTCCTCGACGACCGACAACCCGAGCGTCGACTCCGTCAGCCGTCGAATGAGGCGGTAGTCGTCGCCGTCGAACGCCTCGGTGTCGGGGGCCACGAGCGTGACGACGTCGTACCCGACGGCGTATGCGGCATAGAGCGTGCGCCGGATCGTGTCGGCATCGACCCGAGAAAGTCGGAGTCGCGTCGAGGCGAGCGGTCCACCGTCCTGCCGGTCGCTCCGGACGATCAGCGAGCCGTCCGCGTGAGGGTAGAGGTGGATCGACATTCCGGCTTCGAGGTGGTGGTCGGTCGCCCACTCCTTGGGGAGGGACACCGAGTACGTCGACCCACCGACCTTCTGGAGTTTTCGGGTTTCCATCTCAGACGAGTTCCGGGTCGCTTTCGATCATGTACAGGGTGCGGGCGGCGACGTTGACCGCGTGATCCCCGACGCGTTCCAGATCACGGACGATGAGTAGGAGCCGCGAGACGTCGTCCAGTAGCCGTTCGACCGTCCAAGCGTCGTCACCGCCCGCCTCGCCCTCGATGAGTTCCCGAACGACCCGCTCGCTCGACCGCTGACACAGGGAGTCGAGTTCGTCGTCGCGGGCCGCCACCTCACGACACAGCGCCGCGTCGTCGGTGCGGTAGGCGGTCATCGCGTCGTCGAACATCTCGCCGGCGAGGTCGCCAATCGTCGAGAGATCGACCTGCTCGAAGCGTTGTCGGTCCGCCTCGAGGGTGTACTGTGCGAGGTTGACCGCGAGGTCGGCAACGCGTTCGAGGTCGGTGAGGATCTTGAACGAGGCGACGACGACACGCAGGTCGCCCGCGACGGGTTGTTGTTGGGCGATCAGTTGGATGCACGTCGACTCCAACTCAAGATACCGGCGGTCGACCGCGTCGTCGCCCTCGATCACCGCCCGAGCGGCCGCCTCGTCGACGGTCTGTAAGGCGGTCAGCGCGCGGTCGAGTCGGTCGGCGACGAGGTCGCCCATCGACAGTACCTCGGCGCGCAGGTCGGCAAGCGATTGCTGAAAGTCGTCCCGGGGCATGGATCACCCGAACTTCCCGGTGATGTAGTCCTCGACGCGCTGGCTTTCTGGGTTCTCGAAGATCTTGTCCGTCTCGTCGTACTCGACGAGTTCCCCGCCGGTGAGAAAGACGGCGGTCTGGTCCGAGATTCGCGCGGCCTGTTGCATATTGTGGGTGACGATGACGACCGTGTACTCCTCGGAAAGGTCGTCGATCAGGTCCTCGATTTTCGCGGTGGCGATGGGGTCAAGCGCCGACGCGGGTTCGTCCATCAGGATGACCTCGGGATCGACGGACAGACACCGGGCGATACAGAGCCGTTGTTGCTGGCCGCCCGAGAGGCCGAGGGCGTTGTCGTCGAGTCGGTCGTGCACCTCGTCCCAGAGCGCGGCCTGTTTGAGCGCCCGTTCGACGAGTTTGCGTTCCGCGTCACTGTCGTCGCGGCCGAGCAGTCGGGCCAGCAACCCGGTGTCGATGTCGCCGTGTTTTCGCGGGCCGTAGGAGATGTTGTCCCGGATCGACTTCGGGAACGGGTTCGGCGACTGAAACACCATACCGACCCGCTTGCGGAGTTCCACCAGATTGATTCCGTCCTGATAGATCTCTTTCCCGTCGAATTGGACCGACCCATCGACGCGGGCGGCGCTGATCCGGTCATTCATTCGGTTGAGACAACGGAGATACGTCGACTTGCCACATCCCGAGGGGCCGATGAGCGCGGTGACGCTCTCCTCGGGAATCTCCATCGAGACCCCTTTCAGGGCGTGGTCATCGCCGTAGTACACGTCGAGGTCCTCGGCGACCATCTTCGCGTTTCCCCGAAAGTCGTACTCGGTCCACTCCGCTCTGGCTTCTTCGACCGTCTCGCCGCTGGTGGTTTCGAGGGGCTGATCGTTGCCCGTCGTCTCGGTCCGTGTCCGGTTTTGAGTTTGGGTCTGTTGTGAATCGCTCATCGTTATTCGTGCCTGAGCCGTTGTCGGAAGTAGTATCGCGCGCCGATGCCGATCGCATAGAACGAGAGAACGACGACGAGTAAGACGAGCGCCGTTGCCCACCGGAACCCGTCGGGGTCTGCGACGTTGCTCCCCAAGCCGACGCCAGCGGTGATGAGGGCGTACAACTGGTAGGGGAGTGCGGATGTCGCCTGCAGAAGTTCGGGGTTGGCCACAAACGGCGGCGTGCCGGTGAACTCGAAGCCGCCGATAACGTTGACCGTCTGTCCCCCGGGAACGAACGTCCCGCCCGCCATCGTCAACAGAATGGGCGCCGTCTCGCCCGCAATCCGACCGACACCGAGGATGACACCCGTCATGACGCCCGGAAGCGCGGCCGGGAGGACGACACTCCGGATCGTCTGCCACTTCGACACACCGAGGGCCGCGCTCGCGTCGCGGTACTCGTCGGGCACCGAGAGCATCGCTTCCCGACTCGTGATGAGCACCAGCGGAAGCAACATGAACCCGAGCGTGAGCATTCCGGCCAGCAACGACTTCTGGTTGCCAAATCGCGGGATGAGAAAGGCGAACCCGAACAGCCCAAAAACGATGCTGGGCGTGCTCCAGAGGCCGTTGGTCGCCACCTCAACGGCCTGGGTGAACCGGCCACGTTCTGCGTACTCGGTGAGAAAGACGGCCGCGCCGACACCCAGTGGCACCGCGAACAACACCGCGCCGACGACCAGCCAGACCGTTCCCACGATCGCCGGAAGAACCCCTTGGAAGTCGTTCAACAACGCAACGCCGTTCATAACCAGAGGGACAGACACCGGGAGTTCGAACAAGCCGAACACCTGCGGGCCGACACCGGGACCGACCTCGACGCCGGTGAGTAGCCCGGGCAGCCCTTTGACGACGACGAACACGATGAGGATGAACAGAAAGGCAACGATGGACAACGCGTTGAGGTAGACGAGAACGTACGCACCCATGTGCCTGCCGCGTGCGCCGAATCGACCGTATGCCTTCGCGGCGGCCCAGCCTCCGTAGAGGGCACAGAACAGCGTCGCGACCGGGACGAGAAATTCGGCCGTGACCGAGGCCTGCTGCTCCCAGTCGAGATTCCAGATCCACTCCGGACCGATCGTCCCGGTGATGAAGACAGCACCGACGAACGCGAGCAGAGCGCCGAGTGGAACCGTCGACCCCACGTCCTCGCGTGGAACGGCGGTCCCGGCGAACGCCACGCCGCCGACGAGGAGGCCCCCGATGACACCGGCGCCGGTACCGAGCCCGAGCGTCTGGGAGACGACGCCGCCCCCGATAACGAACCACGGCACCGCCGCGCCAAAGCCCGCGATCAGGCCGGCGCTCGCGTCGGGGTCGGTCTCGACGTAGCCGAGCCACGAACCGAGACCGAAAAGGGACACGGCGACCCCGAGGCCGATCAACAGCCCCCCGAGCAGCGTCACCGTCGGGAGGCCGGCGACGGTGCCGGTGAGACTCACCCACTCGAACAACGCCCCCACGGCGAGTGCGAACAGGATCGCCGAGAGGCCCACCGTTACGCCGGCGACCGCGTCGGTCGTCGTCGTCTCGCCCTCGATGAGCCGCGACCGGGTCGCGCCCGCCATCAGGCCTCACCTCCGAGTTTGCTCCGCATCCGCCACTCGATGTACTGCGCACCGATCGAGATGGCCAGCACGGTAATAAAGAGGATCACGCCGGCGACAAAGAGGGCGTCCATCTGGAGGCCGTCCGCCTCGCCGTAGTTGCGTGCGATGAGCGACGTGAGCGTCTCCATACCGTAGAAGACGTTCACCAGCGGTTCGGTGAGGCGTGGAACGCCACGGAGCATGACCGTTGCGGCCATCGTCTCGCCGATGGCGCGTCCGACACCGAGAAGAACCGCGGCGGAGACACCCGAGAACGCCGCGGGGAGGGTGATCGAGGTCATCGTCTGCCAGTCGGTCGTCCCGACGGCGAGCGAGCCGCTTTTCATCGACTCGGGCACGCTACTGAGGGCGTCCTCGGCGACGGAGACGACCGTCGGGAGCGCCATCAACCCGACGACGATGCCGACAAAGAGGTAACTCCCCTAGCCGGTGGTCTGGAACTGGTCCGACGCCCACGGGCTGAGGATGGTGAAGCCAATAAACCCGTAGACGATGGAGGGAATGCCGGCGAGGATTTCGATGCCCGGCTTCACAAACTCCCGGACCACATCGGGCGCGATCTCCGAGAGAAAGAGTGCGGCGGCGACGCCAAGCGGTCCGGCGACCGCCGTCGCGACGACCGTCACCATCACCGTCCCGTGGATCATCGGCACCATCGAGTACCGGATCGGCGGCGACACCGCGTCCCAGTCCGACTCGATGAACAGCCGAAGCCCCGGCACGCTCACGCCGAACACGGTCGCGCTCTCGTAGTAAAGGACCGGGATCGCTTCCCGGAAGATGAACACGACGATCAGCCCGAGGATCAACAACGTCGAGACGGTCATCGTCAGCGTCAACACCAGCGCCGTCTCCTCTTGATGATTCACCCAGCCATACCCCGTCGCCACGGCGAAGGCGGCAAAGGGCAGGACCGTCAGGTTCGACACCGCCAGAAAGCCGACGAAGGCCGTCAGCAGGGAGAGGGCGATGATCGTGACGACGACCAGCGCCGCCGGTTCGGTCTCGTCGACGAAATCGCGAACCCGCTGGACCTGCCGTTCGGTGGCTGCGGTCAGTCGGTCGCTACGTGTTGCCGATGTCATGTCGTGTGTGTGAAATTATTGGTCCGAGGGGTGTCATAGAATCGGACAGTGGGTGGTCGCTGACGGCGAGACGATCCGGACGGTGGGGCCGGATCAGGGCATGACGAGGTCTCCGGTGGCGAGCGGCGACACCTGTTCTTTCATCGACTGCAGGTCGCTTGTCGGCAGCGGAATGTAGTTGTTCCCCTCGACAAAGACGGTCTGGCCGAACTCGTTGAGGAACATGTTGATGAAGGCGGCCTCGCGGGCGTCGTACCCCCCGCTGTCGGGGTTTGAGTCCTCGATCAACGTGTACATATGGAGGTCCCGGTTGAGCGGGTAGTCGCTGTCGAAGATGGTGTTTTCCGCGTCGCGGTCCGGCTCGTAGAGCGTTCCCTCGAGGTCGATAGCGATCGGCGTGACCGTGTCGCTGGTGAACGCAAGCGCCATGTACGCGATAGCGCCCTCGTTCTGGGAGACAGCCTGTGCGACCTGCTGGTTCTGCCCGAAGCGAGTGTCGACGCCCGGCATCGCCGCGTCGGCGCCACCTAGCATGTTCAGGCGGAACGAGGTGTCCGTTCCGGAGCCCTCGGCGCGGCCAACAGCGTAGATCTCTTGATCGTAATCGATCCCCTCGATCTGGTTCCAGTTGGTGATCTCGTCCTGGTAGATGCCGCGGACCTGCTCACCGGTCAGTTGGGTGACGCCGGCGTCGACGACATCCGAACTGACGACGACCGGCTGGCCGTCGCGGCCGACGACGTTGTCGACGACCGTGTTCTGGGCCTCCTCCTCGCTCCAGCCGAGTTCGGCCGTGATCGGACCCGACGAGTTACCGATATCGACCAGTCCCTCCGCGACGGCCTCACAGCCGGTCCCCGAGTGGCTCAGACCGACCGTCGTCGGGAACGGTGGGCTGGAACGCTGCTCGGTCGGCTCGAACCCGAACTTCGAGGCGAAGTAGTCCGCGATGGGCATGTCCGGCTCGCCGAGTTCGCTCCACCCGGGGACGGTACTCTCCGAGTTCGATCCCCAGTACTCGCCGTCACTCGGCGGTGCGTTGGAGTTCCAGTAGGAACTGCCCGTGTTCGAAATGGGGTAGACGGTTGAGGAGCCCTCGGCGTTGAGCAGCGCGGTGTTCAGACCGCCGCCATCGCCGTCCATGTCGGACTCGTCGTCGCTCGCGGTGGTCGGAGCCGCCGTCACCGCCGTCGTCGCCGTCTCCCCCACCGCCCTCGCCGCCGCCGGACTGCCCGCCACAACCGGCCAAGCCAGCGATGCCGGCGGCGCCAGTCGCTGTAATGAACCCCCGCCGTGAAAATCGATCGTGCTGATCTCCGGTGTTCTCAGACATCATCCGAAATTCGCAGTGTTCCGGTAAAGATGGTTTATATAAGCGGTAGTTGGCACTACCGAGCACCGGTGGGTGAACATACTAGTATATATGAGAAAATAGTGCTATGTGTCGCTGAGACGGAAATTATAACGACGCGTCGGCAAAAGCATGACCCGTGACCGACCACGACGACTCGCTCGACGGGCTATCACTGGACGAGGCCGTGGACGCCGTCGTCGACCGAACCGGCGACGACCCGGACACGGTTCGGGCAGCGTTGAAGCGGGTGACCGAGGAGGGAGCGGTTCACCACGAGGCGGTCGACGACGCGCTCGCCCACGTCTCGAAGGTGGTGTCCACCCCCGAAACCAGGGTAGAGAACGCCGGGATGTTGATCGATGACGCTCGCGAGGCCGCCGCCGCGGTCGATCATCTCGACGGTGTCGGCGAGCGTCTCGACGATTTCGAGAAGCGGTACGCGGCGGTCGCATCCCGCGTCGACGACCTCGGCGATCAGCTCCAGTCGGTTGTCGACCTCGCGAGCGACCCCAACACCATCTACGAGGCGGCCGCCGAGATCCGTCGGCTCACTGCCGCGGCCAACTCGGCTCAGCACACGGCCGACAAACTCGGCGTCGACGCCGAGGAGTTCGAGGCGTGGGTCAGAACCCCCGACCGCCGGCTAGAAGCCCTCGGTGACGACGCCGACGCGGTGGCGGGCTTCATCGACGACGTGGCGGAGACCCTCGACGCACTCGCGGCCGGCGACGTGGATGCGGATACCGACCCTGCAGCCGTCGGGTTCGACGCCGTCCTCAGGCATCGCGTGGCCCGCCTTCTGGTTGAGGACCTCCGTGCCGACATCGACGACCTCCGGGCGTGGCCCGATCCTGGCCCGGACGACGCCCACGGCGCGGTTGACGCCGAGAGCCTCGCCGTTCTCGACGACCGCCTTGCGAGTCTCGAGGATCGATGGCGGTCGATCGACGACCGATTCAACGGGGAACTGGCGATCGAGTGGCGGGACCGCTACGGCGGCCGGTTGGCCGACTTCGAGGTCGCACTCGACGACCACGTCCCGCCGGTCGACTGGCGGGCGGTCGAGTCACTGCTCGGCGAGTACCGCCCGGAGACCGAGCACGCGGAGTCGGCCTGATCGGGGCCGGCGACACGATCAGCCACCGACCGACCGATCGGGCGGGTCGGTCGGGTGACTCGCCGACGGAGAACACCATCACCGAATCATAGACCGCCGCGTGGGTGGTGCCATAGTCCGCATCACTCACCCTCCGGCGGCCGTCGTAGCCGAAGGTGTGGACGGTGGTGTCGCCGGCGCTGGCACCGATACCCGACGGTATCAAAGGGCGTGAATCGGTGGCGACCACGACGTTACCCTCGACGCCATCGTGTCGACGACGTAGGTGTGGGTGACGGACCCGCGGCGGTCGAGGCCGTAACGCTCCGGGACGGCCACGAAACCCATTTGTCGGCGGGCCCCGACCTCCGCGCATGGACGCGAGTGCCGGACCGTACGCCGACCGGGAGTGGCGGCTGATCCGCGAGGAGGCGCGGTCGGGCCCGATGAACATGGCCCTCGACGAGATCGCCGCGGAGACGGCCGCCGCGGGTGGGCCTCGGACCGTCCGCGTCTACCGCTGGGAGCCGTCGACGCTCTCGCTGGGCTACCGGCAGGCTCCCGACACCGTCGACTGGGACTACTGCGACCGCGAGGGGATCGACGTCACGCGGCGACAAACCGGCGGCGGCGGCATCTACCACGACACGACGGGGGACATCTCCTATACCATCGTCGCGCCCGACGACGAACTCCCGGGCGACCTCGTGGAGTCGTACCGGCAGCTCTGTGCCCCGATCATGGACGCTTTCGACCGCCTCGGTGTCCCGGCGCGGTTCGCCGAATCGGGGCGGCCGGCGTGTCACCCGCCGGCCTGTTACCTCCGCGAACTCCACCCCGCACACGACGTTGTCGTGGCCGGGGCAGACGGTGCGACGCCACGGAAGGTGAGCGGGAACGCCCAGCACCGCCGGACGGACGCGGTTGTGCAACACGGATCGATCACGTACTCGGTCCGTCCCGACCGGCATCTGTCCGTGTTCGCCGAGGACGATATCGACGCCGCGACGTTCCGTGACCGCGTGACCGGAATCTGCGAACACACGGACGCGAGCCGCGACGACGCCGTCGCCGCCGTCGAGGCGGCGCTTGCGACGTGGGCCAACGCCGATCCGGGCAGGTGGAGCGAGACCGAACTCGCGCGGGCGAGAGAGCGGGCCGAGAAAAAGTACCGGAGCGTCGGGTGGACGAGGCGTCGGCCACGCTGACCCCGGGGGCTCGGTCACGCCGGGTCAGAACCCGAACGTCTGGGGTTCACCGACGTCGAGTCGTTCGGTGATCGCGTCGTGAATTTCGTCGACCGGCGGGGTGTCACGCGTGGGGTCGAGCCAGTGGTCGCCGACCCAGCGGTACCGGACGGTCAGTTCCTGATCGATGAGAAAGCAGGAACGGCGCGACCGCTTCGAGACGCCGAGCGCGCGGTACGTGACGCCGAAGGCGTCCGAAACCCGGAGGTCGGAGTCCGAGTAGAGCGGAAACTTCAGTCCGAGGTAATTGATAAACCGGTGGTGGAGGCCGGGACTCGATTTGCTACAGCCGACGACTTTGACGTGTTCGCCGCTGGAGAACCAGTCGAAGTCGCGAAACGAACACCACTCGTCGATGCAGTCGGGGCTGAAATCGACCGTATAGAAGCTGAGCAACACCGGGCGGTCCGCGACGAGTGTGCCGAGCGAAACCTCCTCGTCGGTACCGTCGGGTCTGACGAGCGTGGCGGCCACGTCAGCGACCGTGTCGCCGACCTCGATCGGGCTGTCCCTGTCCATGGACACCCGTCGGCCGGAGACGACAAAACCGTTCCCACCGGAGTCGAAGCCCCTTTGCTCGCTCGCCCCGATCGGTCGGTATGCGAGTCGGAGCACACGTATCCGTCGCCGGCGGCGTCGACAACGCGGTGGACAACCAACGCGAGGTCGGCGGCAACTGTGGACAGATATTCACCCACTCGCCGCAGGTCTGGCAGGAGCCGGATGTCGACGACGACGAGGCAACCGCCTTCCGTGAAGGGACCGCCACGCATCTTGACGGGCCGTGGGTGATCCACTCCTCCTATTTGGTCAACCTTTGTACTCCCAAGGAGGATCTCCGCCAGAAGTCCATCGACAGCATGCAACGCGAGGTCGACGCCGCCGAGCAACTGGGTATCGAGTACGTGAACGTCCACCTCGGCGCACACACGGGCGCAGGGGTGGAGGGCGGCCTCGACAACGCCGCGAGCGCCCTCGACGAACTCGATGTTCCCGCGGACGTGACCGTTCTCGTCGAAAGCGATGCGGGAGGCGGGACGAAACTGGGCGGTGACTTCGCCCATCTCGCGGCGGTGCTCGACGAATCGAGCCACGACCTGGGCGTCTGTCTCGACACGGCCCACGCGTTCGCGGCCGGCTACGACCTCTCGACGCCGGAGGGCGTCGGCGGGGTCGTCGCCGAGTTCAACGATACGGTCGGGCTAGAGGCCCTCCGCTGCGTCCATCTCAACGATTCCAAACACGCCTGCGGGACGAACAAGGACGAACACGCCCACCTCGGCGAAGGCGAGATCGGCGTCGACGGGATGCGCCGGATCGTCAACCATCCGGACCTGCGGGACCTGCCTTTCGTGTTGGAGACACCGACGGAGAACGGCAGGGGGTTCGCTTGGAACATCGACCGCGTCCACGAACTACGGGAGTGAGTACGGTGATTTCGATCCGACCTCATCTCGCGGACGGCGGATGAGACGCGCAACCAGACGCGGCGTTCTCGCCGGCATCGGCGGGGCTGCCGGACTGGCGGCCGTCGGGAGCGAACGCGGGCGGGCGCAGGATCGCCGGGGCGTCACCGTCGCCACGCGAAACTGCTATCTCGGCGGCGATCTGTTCGATCTGTTCGCGGCGGCGGCTGGTGACGAGACGATCCGGTCGGCGGTGACGGATCTCGTCGCGGCCGTCGACCGGAGTCGCGTGGGTCGACGCCTCGACGCCGTCGCCGGCGAACTCGGGCGGACCGAACCGGCTCTGGTGGGGATACAGGAGGCTGCCCTGATCCGAACCGGGCCACCGGACGACGGAACGACGCCGACGGCGACGGACGTGCGGTACGACTTCCGGGAGCGACTGCTGTCGGCGCTCGACGCGCGCAACCTCCCTTACCGCGTCGTCGCTGCGACCGAAACCGCCGACGTCGAGTTGCCGGCGACGGTCGACGGCGAGTCTCGGGACGTGCGTCTGACCGACCGCGACCTGGTGCTCGCACACGACCGGGTCGCGGTCGACGGAACGACGACCGGCACCTTCGACGCCGGCTTCTCGCTGTCGGAGGGCGACCGGACGGTCACTGTCGACCGAGGGTACGAGGTCGTTGCGGCGTCGGTCGACGGCCGCGCGGTCACGTTCTGCAACACCCACCTCGAATCGGCGTCGGCTGAGGTGCGGGTAGCGCAGGCGACGGAGTTACGGGACCGCCTTCTCGACCGTCCCGATCCGGTCGTTCTCGTCGGCGACTGCAACAGCGGTCCCGGCGGGTCGACGGCGGCGTACGACCGCCTCACCACGGCCTTCGACGACGCCGCCGGTAGCGCCGGGGTCGGAGCGACGTGTTGTCACGCGGCGGACCTGCGGAACGCCACCCCGTCGCTGGAGTCGCGGATCGACCACGTCCTCGTCCGCGGCGAATTGGGGGCGGTCGAGGCGACGCGGGTCGGTGCCGAGCCGACCGACCGGATCGAGGTCGGCGGGGAACGGCTCTGGCCCTCGGATCACGCAGGCGTGGTCGCGACGCTCGTCCCGACCGAGACGCCGACGCCGGCGTCGACATCGACGGCCACCGAGACCGAGACCGAGACTGAGACCGGGACACCGACCGCCACAGAGACCGAGGCCGACGCCGACGGGTTCGGCGCCGCGGCCGCCGCCGTCGCACTCGCCGCGTCCGTCGGGGCCGCGGTGGCCACACGTCGGGGCGACGACGACTGACTTTTGAGGCCCGACGCGGTATCGGGAGCGTGCGCAGATTCTCGGCCGACTACCTCCGGCGGACGCGGGCGGGCATGTGGTCGTCTCGGGAGGCGCTCGACGTTCTCGACCTCCCGGAGCGAGACCGGGTGCTCGACGTCGGGTGTGGCACCGGTGAACTCACACGCGTCCTCCACGAGGAGGCAAACGACGCCGAGGTGATCGGCGTCGACGCCGACCCCACGCTCATAACCGCCGCCCGCGAGGAGACGGGCCTTCCGGTCGTTGCCGGCGACGCCACCCGACTCCCCTTCGGGACCGGGGCGGCCAACCTCGTCGCGTGTCAGGCGTTGCTTGTCAACCTGCCGCGGCCGGGCGAGGCGGTCGGGGAGTTCCGCCGCGTCGCCGCCGACGCCGTCGCCGCCGTCGAACCCGACAACGCGGACGTGGCCGTCGAGTCGACCGTCGACCGCGAGGTGGCCGTGGAGCGGCGGGTCCGCGAGGCGTATCTTGACGGCGTCGGGACGGACGTGGCGCTCGGCGACCGGACGGTTACGGCGTTCGAGGCGACGGGACTGGTCGACGTGACGACGCGTCGCCACTACCACCGGAAGGTGATCGAACCGCCATACACCGACGACGACCTTCGGGACGCGACCCGGAAGGCGACCGGGGCGGGGGTGGCCGACCACGAGACGGAACTCAGGCGTGCGGTCGGCGACGAGTACGACACCCTCCGGACGGCGTGGCGGGAGATGGGCCGTGAGGTGGTCAGGGCGATGCAGGCGGGGACGTACCGTCGCGCCGAGGTGGTGCCGTTCGACGTGACGGTCGGACGGGTTCCGTAGGCAGGGGATAACACCGGGTGTGGCGGCCGGCGGTCTCGCGTGTCGACCGTCGCTCGGTGAACCACACCACGTCCCGGCGGTGTCACTGTCCGCTCACACCACGTCGCCCCGGACCGTCCGCCCGGTCTCCTCGGCGCGGCGCGCCCGCATCACGTCGGCGGCGGCTGCGGCGTCGGACGCGTCGAGACCGAGCATCTCCAAGGCCTCCGAGAGGGTCGGAAAGGCGAGTTCGCCGCCACGGAGTTTCGACATCGCGTCGTCGTCGCGTTGTCCGTCGGCGTACAGACAGACGCCACGGGGATCGAGAATCTGCTCGTAGGCGTCGCGGGCCACCGCGCTTTTCAGACGCTGTGTGACGTTGTCGGAAAAGGAGGCGTTACACACCTCGAGGTGGATCGGTTCGTCGTCGGACATAAGATGGGCGGCGAGACATCGCTCGGGGGCGGCGTGGCCGTTGTCGTTTGCCCGGAGGTGTTCGGGATAGGCGGCGGCCCAGTCGGCGTCGACGCTCTTGCCGACACCGGAGACGCCGTACTGCGTTTTGAACGCGGCCTCGCGGTCGGCGTCGCCGCGCATGAGGAGATCCTTCGTGACGTACACGTCGAGTCGGTCGATCGGATCGAGACCGAGAGCGACGTCGCCGTACACCCACACCTCCCGGACCGGGACCGGGAGAAGCGCGGCCCGGTCGGCGTCCGACGCCATCCGGTCCCCGGCGTCGGTCGACCCGGCCGTGGCGCTCCGTGCCACGTGATCGACGATCTCGGCGACCCGGTCGAGTGCGGCGTCGCGATCCATCACGCGTTCTTTGATCCAAGCGGGCAAAACGGTTGTCCAACGAAACCGTGATACCGCCCGGCCGGCAAAACCGTGTGATGGACTGTGATCGGTGTGGCCGCGAGGCGGTGATGCACGCGGCGTACTCGGGGGCACACCTCTGTGACGACCATCTCCGCGAGTCGGTCGAAAAGCGCGTCCGCCGGCGGATCCGGAAGGACGACCTCCTGCCAGCGGACGCCTCGCCGGAAACCCCACAGACGTGGGTCGTCGGACTCTCCGGCGGAAAGGACAGCGTCGTTCTCACCCACATCTTAGAGGAGACGTTCGGTCGTGATCCGCGGGTCGAACTGGTCGCGCTCTCGATCCATGAGGGGATCGAGGGCTATCGGGACGAGAGTCTCGACGCCTGTCGGGCGCTGACAACGGATCGTGACCTTCGCCACGAGGTGGTGTCCTACGCCGACGAACTCGGGACCCGTATGGACGACGTCGTGGAAACGGACCCCGAGGACATGGCGGCGTGTGCGTACTGTGGTGTGTTCCGGCGCGACCTGCTGGAAGCCTACGCCGAGGCCTTCGATGCCGACAAACTGCTCATGGGCCACAACCTCGACGACGAGGCGCAGACGGCGCTGATGAACTTCTTCGAAGGCGACCTGCAACAGATAGCCAAACACTTCGACGCGAGTCTGGGCCCGTTCGACCGGCGCCGCGAGAACGACCACTTCGTGCCACGAGCCAAGCCGCTCCGTGACGTGCCCGAAAAGGAGGTGGCGTTGTACGCATACCTCGCGGAGCTTCCGGCGCACGTCACGGAGTGTCCACACGCGAGCGAGGCCTACCGTGGGGAGATCCGGAATCTGTTGCTCGAACTGGAGGAGAACCATCCCGGGACGCGACACTCGATCATGGCCGGGTACGAGGAACTCGCCGAACTGGCCGCACAACGGTATCGAAACGGCGGTGACGGGAGCGACCTCGGCGACTGCGACCGGTGTGGGTCAACTACGAGCGGTCGGATCTGTCAAAAGTGTCGGCTCGTTGAGTCGATCGAAGCGGTCTGACCGACCCCGGACGGAAAAAAGAGTCGACGGCGACGTTACCGGACGACGTCGACGCCGTTACGCTGGTCGAACTGCTCACGACCGCCGTCCGACCAGGACGCCTGGTCCTGGCCGACGTTTTCGCTCGCGTCGAACTCCGAAACGTCCTCGCCGTTGAGGCTTCGTCGGGATTTTTCCGCCTGCCGCTGGGTCGATGGTCCGAGCACCTGTGCGCTCTGGACGCCGGTCATGATGGCCATCACACGGACCTTCCCTTTGTACTCCTCTTGGATGCGCGCGCCCCAAATGACGTTGGCGCTCGCCTCCAGCCGTTCGGTGATGTTGTTGGCGATGCCCTCGGCCTCTTTGAGCGTGAGGTCGGGACCGCCGGTGATGTGAACGAGACCGCCGGACGCGCCACGGTAGTCGACGTCCAACAACGGGTGGTTCATCGCGTCGCTCACCACCTCTTGACTCTTGTTTTTGTCCTGGGTCTCGCCGACGAGCATCACCGCAACGCCGCCCTGGTTCATGATCGTAGACATATCGGCGTAGTCCAAGTTGATCAACGAGGGCTGAGTGATGGTCTCGGAGATCCCCTTGACCGTCTCGGCGATGATCTGATCCATCACCGAGAACGCCTTACCGATCGGCAAGTTGGGCACGTAATCGAGCAGGCGGTTGTTGTCGAGAACGATGATCGAGTCGGCCTCGCCGCGAAGCTTCTCGAGTCCCTCCTCGGCTTTGACCGTTCTGGCGCGCTCGACGTTGAACGGCGTCGACACCATGCCGACGACGATCGCACCCTGTTCTTTGGCGATCTTCGAGACGACCGGGGCGGCGCCGGTTCCGGTCCCGCCACCCATCCCCGCGGTCACGAAGACGAGGTCGGCCTCGCCGAGAACCTCCTTGATCGTCCCTTGAGCCATCTCGGTCGCGCGCTCGCCCATCGAGGGGTCGCCGCCGGCACCGAGCCCCTGCGTGAGCGACTTGCCCACGAGGATCTTCGTGTCGGCTTCGATCATCTTCAGGTGCTGCTTGTCGGTGTTGATGGCGATTGTCTCAGCACCGTCGACGCCGATGTTGTACAACCGGTTGACCGTATTGTTCCCGGCACCGCCGGCTCCGACGATGACGATCCGCGGGTCGCCGAAGTCGTCGTCCTCGTCGGCGTCGCGCTGTTCCTGCTCCTCGCGCTCGATGGCATCCTGGACGAATCCCTGCATCGTCTACACCTTCGCCCAACTGCGGTTGCGCTTGCGGTTGTCGTCACTGGACTCGCTTTGCTCGTTAAGCATCTCGCGGACAGCCGATCGGATGGCTTCGCTCCGATTCGGGAACTCTCCCGTCTCCACCATCTGTTCGACCTCCTCGATCTGCTGTTTCGGAATTCGTAGTGTCACACGCTCCATTGTTGCATCCCCCGGTAAGACGGGTAGGGACCATCCCCGTTTTGTGTCTTACACGCCGAAACCGACAGACGACGGTTGGACACCACCGATGTCGGTCAGTCTGTAAGACGACCGTCTTACACAAACACAACAACATCCCAATACTATATAAAATTGACGGCAGGTGTAAGACAGACACCCGGTTCCGTTGTTTACACAGCGCTCAGGACTGTTTGCGCCGATCCAACACGTCGGCCGCAGGGGTGCGTCGACCACAGCTGGGGCAGAACGCCCAGTCGGATCGGATCTCGTCGCCGCAATCGCAGAACACCCGGTGGGACGATTTCTCACCACAGTTCGGGCAGTAAACGTGCTCTTCGGGCGTTTTTTCGCCACACTGGGAACACGTGTTATCCCGTGTATCCGCGTCTTCACCCGCGTTTTTGGACCGCGTCTTGTGCGCTGCCGACTCGGCGTCGCGTTCGACGGATACGTCGGACGGCTCGGAGTTGTGACCGTCCAGCGTGACGTTTACGTTGATCTCGGGTGGCTCGCGTTGTGCAAACGCGTGTTCGGCGAGCAGCGCCTCCACGTTCCGGTCCGACGATGACCGCTCACGGTCCGCGCCGTCGAGGTAGGCGCGCAGTGCGTCGCGCATCACCTCGCTTTTGGAGCCGTCGAACTCCTCCAAGCGCCGAACGAGGTCGTCCTCTGCGCGGAACGTGATCTTACTCATCGTTTGTCATCCACGTTCGCCTCTTATATCAAACCTTCGTGCGTGTCTGACGTCTGTCTGTCGCCATCGGCGAGGCGTCGTCGCTCCGTGTCGAGCGGATGCGTTCGGCCGCCGAACGGCCGACCGATGAGTCCGCACGCGGCGTCGGCGTCCCGGACCATGCGCCGCCTGAAAACGAGGTTCGTATCACGTCGGTGTTCACACACTGAACGGTTCAGTGTAGACGGCATCGGCGTCGACACCGTCGGCGCCGGGGAAGTCCAGCCCTGCGGTGACGCGGCGAGTGTGCGCCCGGCCGGGAACCGGTCGGCGGCGTTGGCGGGCGCGGTAAGCGCGAACAGTCGGACGGCGGCCACGCCACAGCCAGCGTCGCCCCCATCCTATGTGTGCGGTCGGACGAACCGTATCGACCGCGACGGTGAAGTGTCTCCACACCGACCCTCCACCAACCCGTGACCGCCGTCTCCTTCGACCTGTTTGGGACGCTCGTGACGGCGTCGACGCCGGACGACCCGGCCGCCGCCGTCGCCGGAGAGCTTCGTGACCGCGGCGTCGCCGTCCCCGAGGGATGGGCGACGGCGTACCGAACCCCTCATCTCGACACGCCCGACGGCGCGGAGCTACCGCTCCCGGCACACGCCGCCGCCGCGCTCCGGAGCCGCGGCGTTGCGGCGTCCGACACCGTCGTCAGACACGCCGTCGTCGCCGCGTTCGATCCCGATGTGAGACGCACGGACGGGGTCGAGGCCGCCCTCGCCGCCGCGCGTGACCGCGGTCCCGTGGGTCTGTGTTCGAACTGTAGCGTGCCGGAACTCGTCCCCCGAACCCTCGTCCGTGCCGACCTCAGAGGGGCGTTCGACACCGTTGTCACGAGCGCCGCCTGTGGCTTCCGCAAGCCCCATCCGCGCCCCTTCGAGACGGTCGCCGCCGGCCTCGGTGTCGAGCCCTCGGCGCTGATCCACGTCGGTGACGATCCGACGGCCGACGGCGGGATCGAGTCCCTCGGCGGCCGGTTCGTCGACGTGACCGAAACCCCCTTAGCCGTCTTGAGTGACCGGTTGGAGGTCGACTCGTGACACCCGTTGTCGCCGTCGTTCTCGCGGCCGGACTCGACCGACTGGTCGCCGAACCGCCGACGAAGCTCCACCCCGTAGCGTGGCTGGGCCGAGGGATCGGCACGCTCGACCGCGCGTGGAGATATCCCCGGTTCGCCGGCGTCGTCGCGGCGCTCTCGGTCCCGCTTTTCGTCGCCGCCGTCGCCGCCGGGGTCGTCGCCGTCGTCGCCGCGGCGTCACCGGTCGGGGGGGCCGTCGTCGCCGGCCTCGTCTGTTTCGTCTCGACCAGTCGGCGGATGCTCGTCGACGAGGCGTGGGCCGTCGTCGCCGCGAGCGAGGCGGACCTTCCGGCCGCCCGGGAGCGTCTCCGCTCGCTTGCAGGGCGGGACGCGACCGATCTGTCCGGCGGCGAGGTTCGGAGCGCGGCCGTCGAGAGCGCCGCCGAGAACCTTGCCGACGGCCTCGTCGCGCCGCTCGCCGGGTTCGCCCTTCTCGCGCCCGTCTCGGTCGCGGCGGGCGCGGCCGCGGCCGCGGCGATCAAGACAGTCAACACGCTGGATTCGATCTTTGGCTACCGGTCGGAGCCGATGGGCTGGGCCCCCGCACGCCTCGATGATCTCATCATGTGGTTGCCCGCCCGCGTGAGCGCGTGCCTGCTTGCCGTCTCCGGAGGCAAGCCCGGCGCGGTGGTTCGCGCACGGCGGGCCGCCCACGAGCCGTCGTCGCCGAACTCCGGGTGGCCCATGGCGACGCTCGCGGCCGGGCTGGGGGTGCGGTTGGGAAAGCCCGGGGCCTACGTGCTCGACGGGGGGCCCGACCTGCCGACGCGGGCCGATGCCGACCGGGGGATCACTGTCGTCTCCCGGGCCGGGTGGCTGGCGTTCGGGCTGGCCGCGGCGGGGGTGATCGCGGCGTGTTGACCGCGGTTCGGGGGGCGCTTGCCTTTCTGACGCGGCTCCCCGTCGGCGGCGGTGAACGGGCGTGGAACGCCTTCCGACGGACGCCGGTCGCCTTTGTCGTCGCCGGGTACGTCGTCGGCGTTCTCGCCGCACTCCCTCACACCCTCCCAGTGCCCGTACCGACGGTCGTGACGTGTTATCTCGCGACACTGTATCTCGTCACCGGCATCACACACGTCGACGGGCTGGCTGATCTGGGCGACGCCGCCGCGGTCCACGGGACGGCGGTCGACCGGCGCGAGGCGTTGGAGGATCCGGGAGTCGGTGTCGGCGGGGCGCTCGCGGTCGGGGTGGCACTCGTTGCCCTCACACTCGCCGGTCTCGGGGTCGCCGGCGCGGGCCCACGGGCCGCCATCCGCCTCGTTCTCGCGGCGGAGGTGAGCGCCAAGACGGGGATGGCGGGGCTTGCGGCGCTTGGCACGCCCGGCCACGAGGGGCTGGGGTCGGCCGTCGTCGGCGAGGTCGGGCCTGCATCGCTTCTCCCGGTCGTCGCCGCCGCCCTTCCCGTAGCGCTCGCCGCGCCGACCGGCGCCGCGCCGGCACTCGCCGTGACGCTGCTCACCGGGCCGGCGGTCGCCGTCCTCGTCGGTCGGTGGGCGACGCGGGCGTTCGGGGGCGTTACGGGTGATACCCTCGGCGCGGCGAACGAACTCGGGCGGATCGCCGCGCTCCACGCGGGGGTGGTCACATGGACGCTCTGGTGATGTGTGGCGGGCGAGGAACCAGACTCGACGCCGAGGTGGAGAAGCCACTCGTCGCGGTGGGTGACGTCCCCATGGTCGACCGGGTTCGTGCCGCTCTCGACGCGAGTCGGGTCGGAGCCGTCCACGCGGTCGTTTCACCGCACACCCCGGCGACACGCGACCACCTCCGGGCGGCCGGCGTGCCCGTCGTCGAGACGTCCGGCGAGGGGTACGTCGCCGATCTGACCGCCGCGTTGGACCGTGTCGGCCGGCCGGCGCTGACCGTCGCCGCCGACCTACCTTTGCTCGCCGCGCCGGTTGTCGACATCGTTCTCGACGGACATGGAGCGACGGACGACGACTCGCTCACGGCGGCGGTCCCGGTCGCGCTGAAACGCCGGCTCGGCGTGAGCGTCGACACGACGCTCGACCGCGAGGGACGGACCCTCGCCCCGACCGGCTGCAACGTCGTCGACGGAGCCGGCGACGAGATACACGTTGTCGAGGACCCACGACTCGCGGTGAACGTGAATCGTCCGTCCGATCTGCAGGTCGCGGAGGCGCTCGCGTGACCCGGTTCGTTCTCGTCGCGGGCACGACCGAGACGGCCCGGATCGACGGGATCAGCGCCGCCGGGGCCGACCGCAAGGCCATGGCCCACACCCCGAGCGCGGACGCCGAACTGATCGAGTACGGCCGGTTGGTTCGTTCGCCGGTCGTCCCCGTGAGTCCGACAGGGTGTCCGACACCTGCGGCGGTCACCCGCGCGGTCCAGGAGCGGGTTGGCTTCGAGACGCTCGTCGTCGACGCCGGTCTCGCCGAACCGACCGGGGCGGCGACGGTGGACGTTGGCGCGAAACCGGGCCGTGACATCCGCGAGGCCGACCCCGTGCCGACCGCGCCGGGGGCGTGGGTTGCCGCCCGCGAGTTCGGGCGGGACCTCCCCGACGACGAACTCGTGATCGGCGAGACGATCCCCGGCGGGACGACGACGGCTCTCGGGGTCTGCCGGGCCCTCGGCGTCGATATCGACACCTCATCGTCGCTGCCGGAGAACCCGGTCGACCTGAAACGGGAGGTCGTCACGGCGGCGTTCACCGCAAGCGACCTCGACCCCGGCGGGGCGGCCTACCGGCCGGAACTCGCCGTCCGTTTTCTTGGCGACCCGGTGCTCGCGGTCGTGGGCGGACTGGCCGCCGGCGCGCTCGAATCGGGGACGGACGTGGTGCTCGGCGGCGGGACACAGATGCTCGCCGCCGCCGCACTGGTTCGCCACGCGGGCGTCGCCAACCCCCTGACGGTCGCGTCGACGACGTACGTCGCCGGGAACGCCGATGTTCGGGGTGTAGCGGCCGCTCTCGACTGCAAGGCGGTCGTCACCGACCCCGGATTCGAGAAGCGGGCCGACACCCTCTCGCGGTACGCCGCCGGCGAAGCCAAGGAGGGTGCGGGGATGGGTGGTGCGCTCCTGCTCGCGGAACGGGCCGGCGTTCTCGACGGCCTCGGGGACGGAACGCTTGAGGTGGTAGAACGCGTGGGCTCTGCCGATGGACCCTGACGCCGTTCCCGAGGTGAACCGCATCCCCCACGGGGGGGCGTCTGATCCCTCGGTGCTCGATTTCAGCGCCAACACGAATCCCGAACGACCGAACGGCGTCGCCGACGCCGCCGACCTGGCTGCCACGCGGTATCCCGACGACGACTACCCCGAGTACTGTGTCGCAGCCGGCGAGTATCTGGGGTGTGAGCCGCAGTCGGTCGTGCCGACGGCCGGCGGCATCGGCGCGCTCCGTCTCGCCTTCGAGGTGACGCTTGACACCGGCGACGGCGTTCTCCTCCCGAAGCCGAGCTTCGGCGAGTACGCTCGCGAGGTCGGTCTCCAAGGGGCGGAACCGACGTTCGTCGACCACGACCGCCTCCTCGAAACCGATCCGGCGGGGTACGAGGCCGTCGTTGTCTGCAACCCAAACAACCCGACAGGCGACGCGTACCCACGAGCCGACCTCGTGTCGTACGCCGAGGCGTGTCGGGCCGCCGACACCCTCCTCGTCGTCGACGAGGCCTTTCTCGATTTCACCGACCGGCCGACGCTCGCGGGCGAACCCGGCGTCGTCGTCGTGCGGTCGCTGACGAAGATGTTCGGCCTTCCGGGGCTCCGGATGGGGTTTGCGGCCGCGACCGACGGCCTGCGCGACCGTCTCGACACCGCACGACCGGCGTGGGGGCTATCCGCGCCCGCCGCCGCGGTGGGGACCTACTGTCTCCGGCAGACAACGTTCGTCGCCGAGACGCGGGAGAGGGTCCGGCGCGAGCGCCACCGCATGCGCGACGCTCTCGACGGGCCGTTCGACGTCTATCCCTCCGAGGCGCCGTTTCTACTGTTGGAGACCGAGATGGAGGTAAAAGCCCTCGTCGCCGACGTCCGGCGGGCGGGCATCGCGGTCCGCGACGCCACCACGTTCCGGGGGCTCGACGACCACGTCCGGGTCGCCGTGCGCCGCCCGGCGGAGAACGACCGCCTCCTCGACGCGCTGTTGGACCTATGACCGCGACTCCGGTCTTCGACGCCGAGGTGCGGGCGGGCGTCTGTCGCCTCGGTCGCCCGGGCACGCGGTGGCTCTCGACGGGGTTCGACGGCGGGAAAAGCGTCGCGCCGGCGGCCTACAACTGCACCGTCCCGGAAGGTTGGTCCCGAACGGACCTCGACGCGTACGTCGCCGACCGACTCACCGAGGCGGGGTTCGATCCCGACGCCCGCGGCCCGGCGTTGTTGACCGGCGTCGAACAACACCACGCCCGGCGGGCGCGACTCGGTTCCGTCGAAGCGGTCGTCACGGCCGGCGTGTCGAACCCCGCGGCGCTTCCCGTCAGTGGGTGGACGGGGAGCGGCGGCGACAACGACGGCGGTGGTGCCTCCTACGCCGGCACGGTCAACGTGGTCGTCGGGACGACGCGGGCGCTGCCGTCGGGTGCGCTGGCGAACCTGCTGACGGTCGCCGCGGAGGCAAAGGCGGCGACGTTGCTCGCACTGACCGGTGTCCCAGGGACAACGACCGACGCGGTCGTCGCGGCCTGTGACCCGGCCGGCGAGCCGGTCCGGTTTTCGGGGAGCGCGACCGACGTTGGGGGGGCCGCCCGCGCCTGCGTTCGCGACGCCCTCGTCGCGGGGCTGGCGTCGCGGTACGGCGACGAGGGAATCGACGCCGCGGCGAACGCGCGGGCCGGCGCGGGCGTCGTCACCGACGACCGGGCGGCCACCTCGGCGCTCACACCGGACCATTGAATACCGCTCCGAGCCGAATCGGGACGATGAGCGACACTCCACGGCCGGTCGAGGGGCGTGTCCCCGAGGAGTTCGGCCTCGTGCAGGTGTGGTGGGGTAACGGGAAGGGAAAGACCACCGCCGCCCTCGGGATGGGGTTTCGGGCCGCCGGCCACGGCTACCGGGTCCACCTCCTCCAGTTCATGAAAGGCGGCGCGGCGAGCGTCGAGGACGTCCGTGGCGAGTACGCCGCCATCGAGCAGGTGGCCGGGTTCAGTTACGAACACACCGGTCACTACGGCTGGCACGGCTTCGCAGACGGGAGCGACGACGACGACCACGCCGCAAAGGCGAAAGGCGGGTTGGAGCGGGCCCGCGACCTGATCGACGCCGCCGCGGACGCCGACCGCTCCGATCCCATCGATCTCGACGGTGATCCCGAGAACGGCGTCCACATGCTGATCTTAGACGAGGTGCTCTACGCCGCCAACCGCGGCCTGATCGACCCCGCGGACGTGGTCGACCTCGTCGAGCGAAAACCCGACGACCTGGAACTCGTCTGTACCGGCGGCCACGAACACCCGTCCTACCTGACCGACGTGGCCGACCTAGTGAGCGAGGTGCGGAAGGAGCGCCACCCGATCGACGCCGGCCAGCGGGCGCGAAAGGGGACGGAGTTCTGAGTCCGACCGCCGACCGAAGGGTTTTGCGCGCCCGCCCGTATCTGAGGGTATGACCGGCGACGCGTTCGCCGACCGCCTCGCCTCCCTCTCCCGGGACGAACGGGCGGCGTTTATCGCCGCCGTGTACGAGGCCCGCGGGTGGGCGGTGACGCGGGAGGGCCACAGGGTGGTGGCGACGCCGCCGGGAGGTGGATCCGTCCACCCACACCGGTTCGTGGCGACGGCCGACGAGGCCACCGTCGCGACGCGGGACAACGGGGACCCACTGACCGCCGCCGAACTGCGTGAGCTACTGGTTTATGCACTCGATTCGGCCGGCCGGGAGCGGGTGTGTCGGCGCTTTTTCGACCGCGACTGCGGCCCCGGCGATCCGTGGTTTGGCGGCGGTGACGGCGGCTCAAGGGTGACGGCCGCGCCGGCGGACCAACCGCCCGACTGCGCGTCGGCCGGGACGGACGTGTCCGGCGACGGGAACGGCGACGGGGACGGGAACGGGGACGGGAACGGGGACGTGGGCGGCGGTGCGCCCGGCAGCACGGAGACGGCGTCCCGGGAGACGGCGGTTGCGGGCGGAGGGCCGGCCGGCGGAGCCGACGCCGGCCCGTCTGTGACCGGCGGGAGCGACGGAGACGACGACCCGACCGGCGGCAGGCGGGACGGCCGGTGGTCCCGGCGCACCCTTCTTGTCGGGGCCGCGGTGGCGCTCGTGATCGGGAGCATCGCGGCGGCGGCCGGGCCGGCGTTCGCACCGGCGGGTGCCGCTGGTACCGACACCGACACCGACACAACCGGGGCGAACACGACGGCCGTCGGCGACGGGACGGACGCGGCGGGCACCGGGAACGACGGGACAGGCCGGGCCCCCTTCCCGCCGGGAATCGATGCGGCGGGCGTCACGAGTGCGGTCTCGGTCGCCGGCGCACACGCCGAGGCGCTCTCTGGGCGTTCCTACCGGATCCATATCCTTCACCGGGAGTACGTCGACGGTCGGCTTCGCGGCGTCGCCGAGGAGCGTGTCGCGGTCGAGTCGTCCGATCACTACCGGTCGAGCGTCCGGGTCGTCGGCACGGTCGGGCACGCCTCACCGCTTGTCGCGGAGGAGTCCGTGTACGCGAACGGGACGGCGTTGTACGTCCGGCCCATCGAGGGGCGCGACACACCGGAAAGCGCCCAGTTCGTCCGGGTGACGACACGGGAGACGACCACCCCGAACCGTATCGTCGACCGGTCGCAGCGGTACGTCCGCTGGTATCTCGGTGTCGAGGAGTCCCGCGTCGTCGGGCACGAGACCCGTGACGGCCGGGCGGAGGTCCGGATCGGCATAGACGGTGACCCATGGCCCGGATCGAGAAACGTGACGGGCGAGGCCCGGGTCGACGAGCGTGGCTTGGTGCGGACCATCCGGCGGGCGTCGAGACCGGTCGGCGAGCCGTCGGTTCGGGTGGTTGTGACGATTCGGGTGATGACGGAGCCGGTGACGGTGACGCGACCGGCGTGGGCCGATCGAGGGGGGAAAAGTCCCGACCCCGACCCCGCGGGATCGACCGCGACGCCGACGCCAACCACGGCCACAGCCCGGCCGAACGCAACCGAGGCGGCGTCACGACGGGTGTGGCCGTGAGCGACGCCCGCACCCTTCTGATCGCGGGAACGGCGAGTCACGTCGGCAAGTCGACGGTCGCGGCGGGGCTCTGTCGTCGTCTGGCCGAGGCGGGGTACGACGTCGCGCCGTTCAAGGCCCAGAACATGTCGAACAACGCCCGCGCGGTCCCGCAGGCCAACGGCGAGGGGTTCGGCGAAATCGGTGTCTCACAGTACGCGCAGGCCCGCGCCGCCGGCGTCCGGCCGACGACGGACCACAACCCCGTCCTGTTGAAACCGCGGGGTGACGGCGAGTCCCAACTCGTGATCGACGGCGAGGCCCGGGCGAACGTCGCCGCCGACGCCTACTACGAGGAGTGGTGGGACGAGGCCCGCGGCGCGGTCCGGGCCGCTCACGACCGCCTCGCGGCCGACGCCGACGTGGTCGTCGCCGAGGGGGCCGGGTCGATCGCCGAGATCAACCTCCACCACCGCGACCTCTCGAACGTTGAGGCGGCGCGGCTCTCCGACGCGGATATCGTGCTCGTCGCGGACGTCGAACGGGGGGGTGTCTTCGCCGCCATCGTCGGCACCCTCGACCTGCTCCCCGACGACCTCAGAGAACGGGTCGCGGGGGTCGTGATCACGAAGTTCCGCGGCGACCGGTCGCTGCTCGCGGACGGGGTCGACGCCGTCGAGGAGCGGATGGGCGTCCCCGTCCTCGCGGTTCTCCCCTACGACGATCCGGGGCTCCCCGAGGAGGACAGCGTCGCCCTGCCGGCGCGGGGCGACCGCGGCCTCGTCGGGGGCGACGACGGCGTCGACGCTGAGCGAACGGCCACGGTCGCGGTCCCGCGGCTTCCTCACCTCTCGAACGCGACCGATCTCGAACCGCTTGCTCGCGTCCCCGGCGTTCGCGTCGTGTACGCGCCACTTTCCGCGGATCTTCGGACCGTCGGTCCCGGAGGCCAAGCGGCCGACGCGGTGGTTCTCCCGGGGACAAAAAACACCGTGGACGACCTGCGCGCCGCCAGCGAGGCGGGGCTCGGCGAACGGCTTCGGACGTTCGACGGGCCGGTCGTCGGGCTCTGTGGCGGCTACCAGTTTCTCGGCGAGCGGATCGAAAGGGCGTCGGTCGAGGGCACCGGCGACGCCGAAGCGGTTTCGGGACTGGGACTGCTCCCCGTCGTGACCCGGTTCTCGGCCGACAAGCGGGTCGAACCGGCGACGTGGACCCTCGACGGCGGTGGACCGCTCGCCGGCGTCTCGGCGACAGTCGACGGCTACGAGATCCACGCCGGCGAAACGCGAGCGGTCGGTCGGGTCGACACGCCCTTCGTTGCCCCCGACGGCCGGGATGGGCCCGAACTCGGGGCGACCCGAGGCGAGGTGTTCGGGACGTACCTCCACGGCCTGTTCGCGAACCGTCCGGCGCGTGAGGCGGTCGTCGACGCGGCGTATGGCGGAACCGAACGGCCGGACGCGGCGGTCGACGACCCGTCGCCGTACGACCGCGCGGCTGATCTCGTTTCGAGGGTTGCCCTCGATGTCGTCGGACTCGGCGACGCGTAGGCGGTCAGCGCCACGACGGCGGGGAGACAGTGACGTTTCCCCTCGTGATCCGGACGGTGGTCGTCGTTCGGACCGGGGACTCCCCGACGGGGACGTACGCGTACTCGTAGTGGAGTTCGTGGACGAGGCCGCGTTCGTCGACGAGGAGGCTCCCGACGGTGAGAGCACCGTTCGGTGGCTGGCGACGGAATTCGATCCAGACGTACCGCGTCCCGTTGCGTTCGTACGCCCCGAGCAACGCCGAGTTCTCCGCGTCAAGCGTCCGCCGCAGATACGCCGCGGTCCGGGTCGCGAACGGATCGTCGTCGCGGGTGAGCGCGGTACGGCGCCATCCGGGGCCGCCGGCGGTGGCGTTGTCATCGGGCCGCCGGTCGACAAACCGGATCGTCCCGGTTTCGTCCGTCCGGTTTGTCAGGCGGACGAACCGCTCGGTCCCGTCCGCGTACGCCGTCGCGTCGGCGACGGCCCGCGGTTGCCGCTGGAACGTTCCAGCCACCTCGACGGTGGAGCGATACCGGGTCGGGCCTTCGACCACCGTTTGCTCCCACGCGGCGGCGGTCGGTTGCCCGCTGAGGAACTCGCGGTCGACAACCGAGAGCCGGTAGGAACGCCCGGAGAGCGTCGCCTCGTGGGCCGCCGCGAGCACCGAGGCGTTCTCGATGCCGTCCGCGTCGACACCGGGTGGGTACGGTCCTTCTGCTCCGTCCGCTGAACCCTCGATATCGGAGGGGGTGGACGGCGGGTCGCGGCTCGACGCCCCCGCCGGACCGCCGGTCGGCGTGGCGGTGGTCGGCGTGGCGGTGGCCATCGTGTCGTTCGCGGCGGCGTCGCCGGCGGGACCACCGTCGGCCACCGACGGGAATCCCAGCCCCGCCAGTCCCGGACCGACGGCGAGTGTAACAGCGACGACCGACAGGAGAACGCCCACAACCGGGAGGAGGCCGCGAGCGGGGAGGCGGTTCGGACCGTTTGCCTCGGGGTCGTCGCTCAGGGGCTCGGCGGACGGCCCGGCCCCCTCCGCTCGGCCGGCGGTCGTCGGCGCCGACTGTGGCGAGGACTGAGACGAAAAGGAATCGTCCGCGACCGACCGCGTGGAGTCAACGTCCGACCCCGACGACACCGGGTCGTCGCTCGCGCCGCGGTCGCCCGGGGACGGGTCGGCCACGCCGACATCGGCGGTGTCGACGCCGAAAAACCGCTGGAACAGGCGCGTTCGGTCGGGGTCGTCGACGGCGTACAGCGACATCCGTCTGAGGCGGGTGGCGTCGATAACGTCGGCGGCGGCGTCTGTGTCGGTGTCGCCCGCCGCGGTCGGGACGACGATGGCGTCGGCGTCGATGTCGCCCACGGCGGTCGACGGGGGCGTGTCGTGCCGGACGGCGAAGCGCCGGGTTCGTTCGCCGTCGGAGACGAGAATATCGCCGTCGACACGGTCGGTTTCCCGGCCGCGGGCCTCGTACAGGGCCGCGACGAACGCGGCGAACGCGTCGGGATCGAGTCCGTCCAGAAGCTCCCGAAACGCGGCCGAGGAGGATGGCATACCCCTGGGAGGGGGTAGATCGGTAAAACGGTTGGGCCAAGGGAACCCTTAACACCGCCGGCCCGTAACCCGTCGGCGATGGTCGAGGCGTTCGCCGTAGCGAGCGGCAAGGGTGGCACGGGAAAAACGACGAGTACGCTCGCGCTGGGGATGGCCCTCGCCGAGGACCACGACGTGACGGTCGTCGACGCCGACACCGGGATGGCGAACCTGCTCTTTCACGCCGGCCTCAACGACGCGACGGTGACGCTTCACGACCTGCTGGTCGAAGGTGCGGACGCGACCGTCGACGACGCCGTCTACGACCGGTTCGGCATGCGGGTCGTCCCCTGTGGAACGAGTTTGGCGGCGTTCCAAGCCGCCGACCCCGAACGACTCCGGGACGTGGTGGCGACGTTAGCCGCCGACGCCGACGTACTCTTGTTGGACTCGCCGGCCGCCCTCGGATCGAAAAGCGCGGTCCTGCCGGTCGTGCTTGCCGATCGAACGGTTGTCGTTCTCCAACCGACGATCCCGGCGCTCTCGGACGGCCTGAAGGTACAGGAGTACGCCCGGTCGTACGGCACTGAGACGGCGGGGACGCTGTTCAATCGTGTCCGCGACGACGGGGGGATCGACCGGGTCATCGATCGGGCGGAGCGTTACTTCGGCGGCGAGACGCTTGGCGTGGTCCCGGAGAGCGACGACGCCCGAAGCGCCCGGGCGGCGGGTGAACCCTTGCTCGCCCACGCGCCGGACTCGCCGGCGTCGCGGGCATTTCGCGAGGCGGCGAGTCGTCTCAGCGTTCGCGACGGGGCGAGCGGGACCGTCGCCGACCGTTTTCGGAGCGCGGTCGTCCCGGACGACGTATGAAGATTCCCGACGGCGACCTGCTCCGGTCACGGGTTGTCGGCGATCTCGGGGTGACACTCGCGACCGCACTGGAGCGACGGCTCACTGGGTACGCCGTCGTCGAACCCCAGGACGCGGTGCTACTGGGCGATGAGACGCGGGGCGTCATCACCTTCACCGAGGGGGTGCCGGTGCTGGCGTACTGCACCACGAGCGACCGGGGTGGCGCCGACGCCCTCGAAGACGTCCGGGGACCGGGCCCGTACAGCGTCGACCTCTACGAACTCGACCGATCGGCGCTCGCGGCCGCACACGAGGCCGACGGACTCCGGGTCTCGCCCGGGCTGCCGGCGGAACGACTCACCGACGACCGCGACCTGGTGACGCGAACCCGCGACGCCGCGCCCGAGGACCGGTTGGGAGGCGACGACACCGACGCGGTGGAGTCGTTTCTGGACGACGAGTCACAGATCGAGGCCATCCGCGAACAAGCCCGGGAGGAGGCCCGAACCCGCGCCGAGGAGTGGGGGCTGACCGACGCACTCGAGGAGTCCTGACCGGGAAACGGAGTCGATGGCAAAGGCGAAGGCGGAAACGGAAGCGGAGTGCAGTGTGGTGTAGACACACACTTTTGTGACCGGCACCGCATCGTCCGATAACGACGGTCGTCTCAGCATGCCGGAGTTCTCCTCGACCGACGGCGGTCGAAATACCGAGTACGATCCGGACCGCGGCGTGTACGTCGCCGATCACCGGGAGACGGGTAACGAAGAACTGAGCGTTACGGTGGTCCACGCGGTTCTCGACGCGACCGGAACCGAACCGACCGACGTGAACCTCAACGACGCGATCCGACCGGACGCGCTGAATCGGCTCTTCGGCCCGAGACACGACGGCGTGCCACGGGACGGTGGGACGGTCACCTTCGACTTCGCGGGATGTCGGGTGGCCGTCGACGCGGGCGGCGAGGTTCGGGTCGACCCCGATCCGTAACTACTCCGCCTCGGACGGCCACTCCAGTAACCATTCGAGTCGGTCGATGTTCGCCGTACCGCTGGCGAGACGCACCCGCTCTGTCTCTCGGTCGAACGTTGCAACGCCTGCCTCGGCCAGTCGCGGGACGTGGATCGATGCGAGGGCGGTGTACGCCCGTTCGCGCTCCGTTGTGGTCGGTTCGTCCGTGTCGTTCTCCCAACGGGCGAGGCCGGCGGTCAGTCGCTCCAGTCCGAGTTCGGGGTTCTCGAACAGGCTCCGGAGAACGAACCGCCGACGGGGGTTCCCGAGTAGGTCGTGGATGGTGTCGCGGTCGACCTCGGTGGGGTCGTCGGTGTGATCGACCACGCGGTCGAACAGGGGCCAAAGCGTGTTCCGTGTCCGCTCTCCGACCGCGTCGGGAGCGAGTCGCGCGATCAGTGCGGCCTCGGAGTGCTCGATGCTTCGGATCAACGGGTGAAGAAACTGAAACACGGACTCCGTGTCGGCTTCCTCGATCAGGGGAGAGAGCGCGTCGATGTAGACGATAGTCTCCCGGTCGGAGTCGGCCCAGTCGTCGAGATACAGTGTCACTGCCGTCCCGAGACGTTGCAGGTTGCCCGGGTCGGCCATCGACGTCAACGTGATGTCACCCCCCGGGAGCGACCGGCGGGCGGGCCGGCCGTTCGTCGTGTCCGCCGCCGAGCGGGTGAGTTCCGCAAAGGAGATGAGAGCGAACGCGGCGGGAAGCGATCCGACGGTGGACCGCCAGTTCTGTACCACGTCGGCCACCGACCGCGACACCGACACGACGAGAACGTTCGCCTCGCGTGGCGTCACCTCCAACAGTTCGTCTCCACCACCCGCGGCTCCCCGGAGTAATCGTAGCGTCGCGGTCGGCCGCTGCGCCGTACTTCCCCCGGTCGGCGAATCGCCGTTCGCGCCCCCCATGGCTGGCTATCGGCTCATAATTAGCCCAGTCGTATTAATAAACTACGGTCCCCAGCATCCGTGGTCGTTGCTCCGGTCGAGACGCGTCCCATCGCGTAGGCAGTACTCGACCGAGGGGTCGCGACTGGTGAACCCACACACCGGACAGTCCCGGCGCGGCGCGTCGTCGTCGCCCCGGGAAAACAGAATGGGGACGAACGGTAAAAGGAGAAACGCGATCAGCGTGTCGAGATAGTACCAAGCGGCGACGCTTACGTCGACGCTCGCGGCCAACCCGACGGCCGCCGTCGCGGTGCGGGATCCGACCATACACCGCGATTCCGGCGAGGCGAGCAAGTGTGTGTCGGTCCACCCACCGGTCCGTCGGAGCGAAAGAGGTATATGGGCCTAATTAAATGTAATTAGCAGCCATGGGCGACTCGTTCGTTCGTTCGACGGTCGTGGGACCGCGAGGGGTCGACTACCTGCTCGCGTCGATGGGACTGGCCCTTTTCGGTGGTGTTGCCGTCGGTGCTGTATCGGGTGTCTCCCTCCGTCTCGCGGCCGGGAGTGGCTCGGTACTGGCGGCAGGTCTGCTGGCTGTTTGCCTGTGCCGCTACCCTCGGTAGCTCACCGGACGCGAGCCACGACAACAACGAACACAAAAAGCAGAACCCCGACGGCTGCGAGGGGGAGGTCGATCGGTCCGACGAGGGGGAGTGGGACCGACAGAGACGCGCCAAGCGGCCTAGGGAGGCCAACGGCGGGGACAGAGAACGTGATGCCGATCACGGGGATTCGGACCGTCGCGGCGGGATCGCTCTCGGTCTTATCGGCGTCGGTGCCGTCACCCCTACCGCCGTTGTCCCCGCTCCGGGCGGTGGAAACGGGCGTGGGATCGTCGACCGGTTCGTCGACGGTCACTGTCTCGACGTGTTCGGCCCCGCTCACGTCGCGCACCCGGACCCGGACCTGCGTCGCGTCCGTGCCGCCGGCGAGTCGCGTTCGGAAGGTTCCGTCCTGCCCGAGGTCAACCGGCCGGGCGTCGACGATCCGGCCTGTCGACGGAGCAACCGCCTCAACGGTGACGTCGTCGATCTGTCCGTCGACGACGCGGCCACCGACCGCGACATCGCCGCCGTCGACGTAGCCGGTCCGCCCCTCGTCGACGCTGATCGTCGGCGTGAGAAACGTCGACAACGAGTAGTTGCGGACCCGGTCGTTTCGGGCGGTGTCGTTCACGCCGACCACGACGGTGTCGTCGCCCGGTGGGTGGTAGACCGTGGTTTCGAAACTGACGTTCCGCCGGCTCCGGTCGGGGGCCGTCGTCTGAGGGAACACCAGCCGATGGCGGACGGTGACGTTTTGAGTCTCGTCGGGGTCGTCGTCGGTGTCACTCGCCCGCTCCGTGTCGGCTCCGTCCTTGGTCTCGTCGGTCGTGTTCCGGGTCTCCTGTAGCCAGACGTCGTTTACCCCCACCTCGTCGGTCACACGACCGGTGATGCGTAGCCGCGTCGGCGACACGTACTCGATGTGGGTCACGTTCAGCGTCGGGCGCGTGTCGTCGCTGACGGTGACCGAAAGGTGGGTGGCCGCCGTGTTGCCGGCCGCGTCAGTGACCACGATCCGGAGGTAGTTGGTGCCGAGCGCGAGGGTCAGCGACTCGTTGAATCGGGTGCCCGGCGAGGGGAGGAGGTGCTGATCGCGCCCCTCCACGTCGTCGTCGTCGCCGTCGTCGTTGGTGTCGCCGTCGTCGGTGTTGACCGGGAGCTGTTCCTCGGGGGAGAAGGGGGCCTGATCGACGTTGTATGCGAAGTCCCCGTCGTCGTCGTCGCCGTCGCGGGACGCCCCACGTTCGTACTCGTAGGCGTGATCGATGCGGACGTACTCGATGGACGACGAGTCGTTGATCTCGCCGGCGACGGTGAGCGTCGAGTCCTCAACCGTCAGGGTCGGGATTTCGTCATCGAGTGGTGCGGGCTCGATCGGGTCCTCGTAGGCGACGACCGGGTCGGCGTCGTCCTTTGTGATCGTCGCCTCGTGGGTCGTGGTGCCGTCGGCCCTGACGACGACCGTCACCCGATGCTCGCCCGTCGTCAACTCGAGGGGAAGGCTCCGGTCGACCGCCTCGCTCGACGGCTCGAAACTGTGTCTGGTCGTCCCATCGACACGAACCTCGACCAGCGAGACGGGTGTATCGGCCGACACGGTCACCCGAACCAACGGGTCTGTCGGGGTGTGGTACGCCTCGCCGCTGTCAAGCGGCGTGCCGTCGACAGAGATGGAAACGGAGGCGGCTGCGGAACCATCGCCACCGGACTCGGACTGGGCTGTCGCGGGCGCCACCGGCGTCACCGCTCCGAACACGACGAGCAACGAGACGACAACGACCGCGCGGTACTCCATGTGGGCCGTCCTCGGTCGGAGTCGAGGGCGGGGTGGCCTATCAGTGGTCCGCCCCGATTATCAGCGGCGAAAACGCGTGGTCACGAGGGCAGGTCCGGCCGGTCCGGCCGGTCCGGGCGCGACCCGAGTTCCATCTCGACGGTCCGCTCGTCTCCGTCGCGCAGGATGGTGAGCGAGACGGTGTCGCCGGGGCTCGTCTCTAGGGCGAGGTGGCTGCCAAGCGCCTCGGTAGTATCGGTTGTCGTTTCGCCGATGGACAACACGACGTCGCCGCCGCCGGGAACGGCCTCGCCGTCGACCATCACGCTCTCGCCGCTTGGCTGCAACACGTCCACCGCCGGGCCGTCGGGAATGACCTCGACGACGAGCAGTCCACGCGGTTCGTCGAGGTCGTTCGCTTCGGCGAGGTCCGGGGTGATGGGGGTCAGCGACGCCCCGAGGAAGGAGTGGTCGAACGACCCTGTCTCGATGAGCGCGGGGAGAACACGCCGGGCGAGGGCCGCGGAGATACCGAACGCGATGTTGTCGCCGCCCCCCGAGTTGATAACGGCGACCACGCGGCCGTCAAGCGACATCAGCGGTCCGCCGCTGTTGCCCGGATTGACCGCCGCGTCGGTCTGGATGGCGTCGGGAATCCGGTAGCCGGTCGGTGCGGGAACGGAGCGGTCGGTGCCGCTGACGATACCCGTCGTCACCGAGCCATCGAGGTCGAATGGGTTGCCGATGGCGATTACCTCCTGACCGACGGTCGTCGGTTCCTCGGCGAGAGAAAGCGGTGTCGCCGACTCGGGGAGCGAGTCCGTCTCGATAACCGCCAGATCGCTGTTCGGGTCGGTGCCGATCACCTCGCCGTCCAGCCAGCGGCCGTCGCCGGTCCGGAGGTCGACCGATGTTGCCTCGCCGACGACGTGGGCGTTCGTGACGACGTGGCCGCCCTCGTACACCCACCCGGTTCCGCCTCCCTCGTCGGTCCGGATCAACAACACCGAGTCGATGGCGTCGCGGTAAATCTGGGTGTACGAGCCAGCGTCGCTCGCCGTGTCGCCGTCGGCCGCCAGTGGCGACGAATTACAGCCCGCAAGTCCAGCGGTCACCGCCACGCCACTCAATCCTAAAAACTGCCGTCTGCTTGCGAGTGAATCGTCCATCGTTCCGTATAACACGGCGACCGACAAGAGGTTGTGGGACCGAGATCAGGTCCCGTCAACCAGCCGCGCCAGTTGGGCGGGCGGGACGGCTCCTCGGGCGGCGTGGCCGTCGTACGCGAACGTCGGGACGCCGGTGATCCCCTCGGCGTTGGCCTCCTCGAACAGTCGGTCGAGCCGTGTGTCGAGGTCGGTGTCCGAGAGCGCGTCGTCGACGACCGACGCGGTTAGCCCTGCGTCGGTCGCACAGTCGACCAGAACGTCACGGTCGCCGATGTCGCGCCCGTCGAGCCACAACGCCTCGAAGACGGCCTCGTCGAACGCCAGCCACGTCTCGTAGGGTTCGGTCTCGCTGACGTGGTAGGAGGCGATCTGGGCGGGCCGGGAGTCCACGTCGGTGGCGATCTCCTGTGCCATGTCGACGTCGTACTCGTTGGCGAGTCGGCGGACGTTCTCGCGGGCCTGCTGGTAGTAGTCCTCGTCTTTGCCGTCGTCGGCATCGGGGTCGATCTCACCGTCGGGACCACGCCTGCCGGCGCGGAGGTCGAAGGGCCGCCAGTCGATCTCCAGCGGGTCGTCGCGGTCGGTCTGATACACCGACAACGACTGCCGGCCCAGATAACAGAAGGGGCAGACGTAGTCGGAGTAGACCGTGATCCGTTCACGCGGTCGTGTGTCGCTCATAGCTGTTGTTGTCGGTGTAGACGGTAAAAGAACGCGGCTCGGGACCGCGAGGACCGCGGCCGTTCTCGCGGTCACCGGACGCCTCTCGTCCACAGCGGTCGGTGGGGTGTACAGGCGTAGCGGTATGTGCCCGGCTCCTCGGCGGTATGCTCGGAGATGAGCCGTTCCGCCGGTACGGGGTCGCTCTCGGGGTCGGCGTCCCCGGCGACGACGTTGTGCCGTGTGTCCTGCCCGGGCCATCTCCGGACAACGGTGGTCCCCGGCGGAACACCGGCCGCCGGGTCGGCCGCGAGGGTGACGCCGTTGTCCTTCGCGAGGACGACGTCGTCGTGTGTCGACACCCCACGCTTCATCCGGTCGTCGAAACCGGCGGCGTCGGTGGAGTCGCCACCCCCACCGTCGTCGCCTCATCGCCGCACACCCATCGGGACGGTGAAACAACCGAGAACGACCGTCCCCGCCGTTGGGACCGCCCGTCGCATGGGTTCGGGGCCGGCGTCGCCTCGGGGCATGCGCCCGTCCGGCAACGAGGGGTCCGCCGAACGTGTTCGCCTCAGCCGTCCTCGAGCAGACCCATGTCGTCGGCCACGAGGTCGGCGAGGCGTTCGGAGACGGCGGGGTCGACCTCGGCGACCGACTCGCCGTCGTGAACGGACTCGTTGTGGCGTTCGACCGCGTCGCCGACCGACGGGAGGGGAACGCGGGTGGTCGTCTCACACGCCGGGCAGACGATCGGGACGGTAGGCTGGTCGTCTGTCATCGTGCGTTCCCTCGCCTCACATGATAAAAAGGTCGGGGAAGCCGGCGGTGGGGCTTCCCCGGCGACTCACCCGTCGTCGGCCTCGCCGCGTGCCTGTTCGAACATGGCAAGCGCCGCCTCGCGTCGCTCGCTGTGGTCGACGATGGGAGCCGGATAGTCGGGGGCCGCCCGGCTACGCTGTGTTAGCGACAGGTTGTGCCAGTCGTGGATCAGGTCCGGATCGACACCCCGCAGTTCGGGAACGTACTCGCGGATGTACTCTGCGTCCGGGTCGTGGCGCTCGCCCTGTGTCATCGGGTTGAAAATCCGGAAGTAGGGCTGGGCGTCGGTGCCGGTCGAGGCCGCCCACTGCCAGCCGCCGTTGTTGTTGGCGGGGTTGTGGTCGGCGAGTTTCCGGCGGAACCAGTCGTACCCCTCCCGCCAGTCGAGCAGGAGATCCTTCGTCAGAAAGGAGGCGACGATCATCCGCACGCGGTTGTGCATGTACGCCTCCGCTCGGAGTTGGCGCATCCCGGCGTCGACGATGGGGTAGCCCGTCTCGCCGTCCTTCCACGCCTGGAGTTCCTCCGGGTCGTCCCGCCACTCGATGTCGTTCTCGTACTCGCGGTAGTTCTCCGTCACTACCTCGGGGTTGAAATAAAGGACGTGGTGGTAGAACTCCCGCCACGCGAGTTCGCTACGGAAGGTTTCGACCGCCTCGCGGGCCTCGTCGTCCGGGGCCTCCTCACGGGCACGCACCACCCGGTCGTGGAGCGTCCGGACGCCAACGGTGCCGTGAGCCAGATGCGGCGAGAGCCGGGAGGTGGCGTTGGCCGCCGGCCGGTCGCGTGTCTCCTCGTACCGGTAGATCGGCTCCGAGCAGAACTCGTTGAGGCGGTGGCGCGCTTCCTCGTAGCCGCCGTCCGGGACCGTCGCCTCGGGCGTCTCGAACCCCAGGTCGTCGAGGGTCGGGATCGGCGTGTCGCGACCCGGCGAGACGAGACGGTCCGCCCCCGGGGCCGGTACCGATCCGCGCTTCTCGCGGTCGCGCCACTTCTTCCAGAAGTAACTGTACACGGAGTAGGGCTCCCCCTTATTCGTCGTGATCGACCCCGGTTCGTGGTGGAGGTGGTCGTGGACGACGTGGCTCTCGACGCCCGCCGCGTCGAGGCGTTCTTGGACCCGTTCGTCGCGCCGCCGGCCGAGGCCGGAGTACGCCTGTGCCCACGAGGCCGCGTCGGCGTCGTACTCGTCGGCGAGGCGGGCGAGTTGCTCGGGGGCGGAGCCCCGGACCACGAGTAGGTCGCTCTCGCGGGCCCGGTACCATTCGCGGAGGGTCTCGAGGCTGTCGAGAATGAACGCGATCCGTGGTGGTGCAGCGTGGTCCAGAATCTGTGGGTCGAACACGTACACCGGGAGGATGGGTTCCGAATCGACCGTCGAGAGCGGCAGGTTGTCCGACGGTCGCAGATCGGTTCGGTGCCAGTGAAGGCGCATATCGAGTAGTAGGGATGGGTCGAAATAAAAGCCCGACTCGCTCTACCGGCGTGCGTCGACCTGGCGGGCCATCACCCGACAGTGTTCGGCGGCAACGTGCGAATCGTCGCCGGTGCGCTCGGTGGGTCGATCCCCCGCCCCCGCTCCCGGATTCGGTCCCGGTCGCTCCCCGTCGCCGTCGACCGTCGCCAACGCCCGGTCACAGCCGTGGAGCAGGCGGGACCGGAACTCGCTGTCGGGAAGCTTGTTGGTCGCCACCGTTTCGGCGCTCGTGAGACACTGTCTGGCGGTGTCCGGATCGCCGTCGTCGAGCGCCGCCGCCCCCGCCTCGAACAACTGACCGAGGACGTCCATCACGTCGCCGGAGAACTCGCTGGACACGATCGATATAGCAACTCGACCCACAAGACAGCGTCGTGTCGGAGGCCATCGGGGTACCGGACGGCAGTGTCGGCGACACCGAATCGACCGTCGGTGCCGGTCGGGACGGGAGCGAGCGGGTCACGTCGGTCGGCACGAACCGGTCGACTGAAATGTTCGCTGGTCGGAATTCCGGTGGATGCAGGATCAACCGCTCGGCCGAGAGGTGCCCGACCCCGAACCGATCGACTTCGACCGCTACGCCGCCTACGAGGACGGCGTGGCACTCGTGGTCTGTGACCGGACGAACCCCACGGCGTGGATGCGGGCGGAGCCGACGGCGGTGGCGACGCTTGATCCCTAGTCGACCGGGCAGACGTCCGATCGAATGTCGACGCGACCGTCACATAACTCGGTGACCGTTCCGTCGATGGGGGCGTGGTGGGCGTTGCTGATGCCGTCGCCGGGCGTCGCGATCATCTCGTCTGTGGCCACCTCCTCGCCGGGCGAGACGACCGGGTCCCCGGGGGCGACGGGACCGATCGCCTCGTTGGCGACGAGGGGAACGCCGACCGCGTCGGGGGTCAGGCGCGTCGGGTCGGTCTCGTGGTCGCCCGCCGTCCAGTCGCGGGCGTCGAGAACGTCGATGCGGCCCTCCCCGTAGGTGTTGGCGGCCACGGTCTCCGTGTCGAGAACGAGGAGACCGTTCGTCCGCTTGGACGTCCGGAACGTCTCGGGGGTGCCGTCGGTTCGGAAACACCACCCCGGTCCCCCGTGCAAGAGCACCTCGGTGTCCGAGAGGGAGTCGATCGGCCGGCCGGCCGCCTCGAGGAGGTCGGCGGCGGTCGTTCCCACGGGAACGTCGAGAAAGCGGTGTTCGGAGACGTTGCCGTCGACGTGGACGTACGTCCGGGTCGTCGGGTCGCCGCGATCGATCGCCCGGTAGACGTTCCAAAGCGTCTCCGTGTTCTGGACGATCCAACCGAGATCCATCGGGAGGTCGTCGCCGGCCGGAACCGTCCCGGCCACGGCGTTCAGAAGAACACTCTCCATGCCGTACTTGTACCGGTCCTCGGTGTAGGCAAACACCACACCCGACTCGTCGTCGGCGTCGATCGGGAGGTCCTCTGGACGGTAGACGGTCGCGTCCGTCGCCGCCTCAAGCGGTTCGGTCCAGTCGCGGTGTTTCAGTTTCGGCGTAACGACCACCGTTTCGAGGGTCGACTCCAGAAGCGCGTCGAAAAGGGCGGCGAACGCGTCCGCGCGCTCCCGACCCAGCCACCGATCCATGTAGTAGATCGGCTCGCTCTCCTGGTGGTTGACGAGCAGGTGGTCGACATCATCGAGGCGTTGCCACTTCGCGTGCGTCGGGAATCCGGCTCCGCCCGCTCCCGCGACACCCGCGTTCTGAATCGTCGTGGCGATGCTCGGCACCGCCGTACCGTCGAAGTGCGAGAGACTCATACCCTAGTACCGTGTACATTGTTAACGAGTTTCCATATAATTCCGTCGATCATCGACGTGTTGTTCGTTGGGCGACGACACCCGTGCGAACCGTTATGCTCGCCGGGCACCGACCAGGAGTATGGCGCGAGTAACGGAGATGTTCGTCGCTGAGGCGGGGTCGGAACCGATGCACTCCGTCGACCGTGTCGAGGCCGTCGACGGTGGGCTCCGCGGCGACCGGTACTGTGAGGGGACGGGACACTACACGCCCTTCGACGTCTGCGAGGTGACGCTGATCGCAAGCGAGGACATCGAGTACATCGACCGGGAACTCGACCTGTCGCTCGATGCTGGCCAACACCGGCGCAACGTCGTCACCGAGGGTGTCGACCTCCAAGGGTTGCTCGACCACCGGTTTCGGGTCGGCGGGGCGACGCTGACCGGCACCCGGCCACGTCCACCCTGTGCACACGTCGAGGACCTCGCGGCGGAGGCGGGTGTGGCCCGTGCCCTCGGCGAGGGTCGTGGCGGGATCTGTGCGGATGTCGTCGATCCCGGCCCGATCAGTGTCGGCGACGACATCGTCGACCTCGGATCGACCGACCGCACGGACGAGATCATCGGTCGACTCCGATCGGAGGAGTGAATCCGCGGGTCCGAACGACGCGGGGCCGGGAACCGAGGGATTGATACGTCAGTCGTCCTCGACAACAACATGACAAGCAAACCGCCATGTCCTCAGTTATTACACAGCTTGCGAACCGAACCCCACTCACCGAACACGAGTTCGGCGACGAAACGCTCGAACAGGCCCTCGACGAGGCGTTCGAACACATCGGCGTCGATACGATGGTACAAGCCGACGCGTTCCAGGAGGTTTTGGATATGGACGCGCTCAACAATCTCCACGACGGGTCGTCGACATCGCAGCTCTGTACGACGTTCGTGCTGTACGGCCACACCGTTTCGGTCACGTCAGAAGCCGTCCGCGTCTACGAAGCGGCCGGGTAAGGTGAGCCGATAACGGCGGCCGTCGCGGGCATCGCCGCTCAACAGATCGGCTTGGTCTCGATCCAGGGACCATCGAGTCGGCGCTCGTACGCCTCGTAGGCAGTCTCGACCGTTCGCTCCGCAGCCACGGCCGCGCGCTCCCGGTCGGTCTCGCCCGCACAGCGGTCGTCCAGCAGATCGGCTCCATTGCAGACAAGCGCTTCGGGGTCAGCCTGGAGTTCCCGGACCGTCTCGTCGGCCTCGTTGCCGAAGACCCTCACCACCCGGAGCAGCGACCCCCTGCTCACGAGTGGGTGTGCGACAAGCCCCGCGGCGAACCGCTCCGGCGTCGTCTCCAGCCCCCGGAGGTGGTCGTGCTTCGGGTCGGGGATGGGGTCGGCCGCTACCCACCGATCGAACGTCGGCGCGTCGCTCGGCGGCGATGGACGCGACGCCCGTGCTGTCGTCGACGGCGGTCGCCCCCGGCGTCGTTGGCACGTTCACGGTCCGCGACGGCGACGCACTTGTCGTGGGCGACGCGAGCGTGGCGGCGGCGCTCCCCGGCCACACCGCCGGGATGACGGGCTTGCTGATCGGCGACACGCTCCCGACCGGCGACGGCCCCTTTTGCGACAGCGTTGCCAGCCCCGAGTTACAAGCAAACGCCGATCCGACAACGGGGGCCCGGACCTCACACGACGCTCACCGAGCATCTCGACGCGTTCGGCGACGACGTTCTCATCGCGCCCGGCCACACCGACGCGGGCGTGGGCGACGAGATGCGTTATCGCTCGCTTCGGCGGCCTCCGGGCGAAACTGGCCGCCTTCGGTTCGGACGAGTCGACGGTTGTCGACCGCATCACCCGGGTCGGGACGGAACCGGCGAACGCGGCTCGGATCGTCGCGGTTAACAAAGGGGCAGAAACCGTCGACGACGCGGCCTCCAAACTCGAACTGGGACCGAACAACGGCGTGGCCGGCGGGCCCTGAGCCGGTCCCCGGACCATTTATCAAGACGCCCGGCGACGCACGCCCATGTCCTACGACATCGCGGTGATTCCGGGCGACGGGATCGGTATCGAAGTCGTCGACGCCGTCGAACCGCTGTTGGTCGACACGGCGGCCGCCCACGGCGTTGACGTGTCGACGACGATCTTTGACTGGGGGAGCGAGCGATACCTCGACGAAGGATCGATGATGCCCGAGGACGGTCTCGCCCGGTTGGAGTCGTTCGACGCCGTGTTCCTCGGCGCGGTCGGCCACCCCGACGTGCCCGACCACGTCACGCTCCGGGGCCTCCGCCTCCCGATCACAAAGGGGTTCAACCAACACGTCTGTAAACGTCCCTCGTATCTGTTCGAGGGCGTCCGAAGTCCGCTCCGGAACTACGAGGGCGGCGACATCGATTTCGTCGTTTACCGACAGAACACCGAAGGGGAGTACGCCGACGTGGGCGGCCGCGAACACCGCGGCTTCGAAAACGAGGTGGCGGTGCAGGCGTCGGTGTTCACCCGTGAGGCGACCGAGGCGGTCGTCCGCCCCGCCTTCGAGGCAGCGAGCGAACGCAACGGGAAACTGACAAACGTCACCAAGTCGAACGCACAGGCCCACGGCATGGTGTTTTGGGACGACATCGTCGCCGAAGTGAGCGAGGACTACCCCGGCGTCGAGGTCGAACGCCTCCTCGTCGACGCCGCGAGCATGGACCTCGTCCGTCGTCCCGACGAGTTCGACGTTATCGTCGCCTCCAACCTTTTCGGCGACGTTCTCACCGACCTCGGCGGCATCATCTCGGGAAGCCTCGGTCTCGCACCGTCGACAAACATCAACCCGGATCGGTCGTCCCCCTCGATGTTCGAACCGGTCCACGGCAGCGCCTTCGACATCATGGGCGAGGGGGTCGCCAACCCGCTTGCGACCGTTCTCTCGGGGGCGCTCATGTTCGACCACCTCGGCGAGACGGCCGTCGCGACGGCCATCGAGACGGCCGTCGCCGAGCAGTTGGCCGACGCCGCCGCGCCCCGCACCGCCGACATCGGCGGCGACGCGACGACCGTCGCCGTCACCGACGACCTGGCGACCCGATTGGTCGGGTAGCGGGGTCAGTCCTCGTCCTCGTCCTCGCCCTCGTCCTCGTCGACGTGTTGTCCCCAGAATCCGTCGTGTTTGGTCACGTCGAGGTCGCCCCGAACCCGGGTCTGGCAGGCGAGACGTAACCCGTCGTCGGGGTCGTGTGGCGGGAAGTCGAGGCGGCGACGCTCGCGGGCGGTCGGATCGCTCGTCGCACCCTCGACGCCGACGGCGCAGGTGCCACAGGTGCCGAGGCCGCCGCAGTTCAGCCGGTCGGCGAGGCCGTTGTGCGGTGTGAGGCCGGCGTCGCGGAGAACGGTCCTGAGGAGCGCACCTCGACTGCAGTCGATCGTGCGGTCGCGGAACCGGACTGTTGGCATAACCGTGTGTATGACCCGGAGAAAGGTAGCCGTTGCCACTGTGGACGGTCTGTGCCTCAGAGCTCCGGCGTCCGCTCGCCGGCCGGGACCGTTGTCTCGAGCCAGTTCTCCTCGGGGGGTAGCGGACAGGAAAAGGCGTCGCTGAACGCACAGAACGGCGTGTACGCGAGGTTAAAATCGACAGGAACCTCGTCGCCGTCCGAGAGGTCATCCTTGGGGGCGAGTTCCATATACCGGCCGCCGTGGTAGGTGGCCTGTCCCGTCGTCTTATCACGGAAGGGAACAAACAACTCGTCACCCGAGGCGTTCTCCTGCCGGTAGCCACCGAGGGTGTGGGTTTGGCCGCCGAGGTCGAACGAGAGCGAGACGACACGCAGATACCGGACCGTCCGGTCGTCGCTCGTCTCCATCTCGACCGGGTCCGGGTCGTCGTGGACGGTGACCGTCGCGGTGACCCGGTGGTCGGGGTCGGGGTCGAAGTAATCAAGCCCATCGAAGTCGTCGCGTGCCTCCGGCGGGAGCGGCGAACTCCGCTCCTCGGCGAAGACGCGGTCTTTCTCCGCCCGGTTCGCGCGCAGGCGTTCGACGTAGTCGTCGTGTGAGTCGGTCATACGTCAGCTACCGTGGCGACGGGTTTCAGTCCGACGGCTGGTGGGTCCGGCGTGCCGGCGGCCGCCGCGGCCTGCCCCTGGTTTCTTGTCCCGTTCCGTCGAAAGGCATGGTATGTCGGGCGCACGCTTCGAACTGTTCGTCGACGCCGCCGACGAGTGGCGGTGGCGACTCGTCGCCTCGAACGGCAATATCATCGCCGACAGCGGTGAGGGGTACACCTCGAAACAGGGGGCGGAACGCGGCATCGAGAGCGTCAAGCGGGTCGCCGCGGACGCGGCCATCCACGAACTGACCGAGGAGTGAGCGACGGCTACCCCGCTTCCGCTCCGTCGCGCATGGTCTCATCGAGGAACCGGAGCGTCTCGGTCCACGCGTCCCGCGTCGCGTTGGGGCGGAAACTCTCGCCGCTGGGGTTGGCGAAGGCGTGGCTCGCACCCTCGTAGACGTACACGTCGTGTTCGACGCCGAGGTCATCGAGGGTCCGGTCGAACTCGCGGACGTTCTCGATACCGACCACCTCGTCCTCGGAGCCGAAGACGCCGAGAACGGGGCCGTCGATCGACCGGAGCGTCGACTCGTCCGTTTCGAGCGTGCCGTAGTAGATGACCGTCGCGTTCAGATCGGCGTCGCTGAGGCTCAACTGTAGGCTCTGGCCGCCGCCGAAACACCACCCCAGGCTGGCGACCTTGTCGGTGGTGGAGGGCATGTCGCGGAGGCCGTCGACCGCCCGACTCATGTCGGCCACCGCGACGTCGGGGTTCTCCCGAACCTGCCCGGAGAGGTCGGCCGCCCGCGAGGCGTTTCGCGCGATTTCGCCGTCGTAGAGATCGACCGCGAAGACGACGTACCCCTGTCCGGCGAGCACCTCGGCCATGTGTTCGATGTTCTCGTTGAGTCCCCACCACTCGTGGATCATGACGACGGCAGGGTAGGTGCCGTTGTCGGCCGGGCGGGCGAGATAGCCCGGCGTGCCGTTGATCGTCGTGCGCTCGGTCGTGATCGCCGAGAGGTTCTCCGCGGCGAAGATGTCGGCGTTGCCGTCCGAGGTGACGGGCTCACAGGAGCCATCCGCCTCGATCGCACCGGGCTGACAGCCGGTGTGTGGCGTCTGGGTGTAGCTCGCGTCGGTCGACGACGGCGTCGGTGTGGCCGTCTGGGCCGGGGTAGCCGTCGGCTCCGCGGTCGGCTCCGGCGTCGAATCGGGACCGGGAACGAGGCCGGAACACCCCGCGAGGAGGACCAGCGCGGCCACCGCGACCACCGTCGGTCGTGGAGCAGACATGTCACCGGTCAAAAGAAAGCCGTCGACAAAACGGTTCCGCCGCCCGCGGTCGGTCCCCGCGTGACTCCCGGGTGATACGTCGCCGGGCGAGGCGTCGGCGTGACGAGCCACCGTGTCGTGGTGTCGCATACGGCGACGCGGGCCACCTCACCGTCCCGCCGGCGACCACACGCCGGACATCCACGGCGACACCGAGAGCGACGGTCCCGGTCGTGACGGCTCCTCGGACGCTCCGTCCGGTGGGGGACCGGAGGCTGCCATCAAGCGTGGCGAGGGCGGGCGCGACGGTCAGTCCGCCCGCACCGAGAGCACGACGCTCCGTGCGTTATCCCGGACGGTCCGGTTGGTCGACCCGGCGAGAAACCGTCGGAGACGCCCCGTGGTCGGCGCGCCGACGACCGTGAGTCCGTAGTACCCCGACTGGGTGATGATGGCCTCGGCGGCGATTTTGGCCTCGGCGACCCGCGTCGAAGTCGAATCCGGTCGCCCGATCCGCCGAGCGGCCGCCGCGACCTGTGTTTCCGCCCGACGACGCCGGTCGGGCGGCGCGTCCTCGTCGACAACGTGGAACACGTCGACCCACGCGTCACAGTCGGCGGCGATACGCCCTGCCACGTCCGTCGCCAGGCCGGAGTGGGGTCCTCCCGCGACGGCGAGAAGAATCGAGGGAACCCGCTCGTAGCCACACTCCCCGCTCACGGTGATGACGTCGCAGTCGGCGTGGAGCGCCAGTCGCTCGGCGAGTCCCCGGTTGAGCAGCCCCGACCCGACCGTGCCGGGCAGGACGATGGTATCGATGTCGTGTCGGTCGACCGATCGCAACAGCCCGTTCGCGAGGCGGTGTGTGTACAGAAGCCCCATTTCGGTGTGCGACGCCGATGGGGTGTCGTTTCCGACCGCCCAGTCGAGTAGGTCGCGTTCGCCGTCGGTCGCGAGGTCGGCCCCGTGGACCGTCGTCGATCGGTCGACGGCCGTCGTCGGATCAACGGCATAGAGGGTCGCGCCCGACGCGCGGGCCAGCGACGCCGCGACGCGGACCTGATCGCTCGTCGCGGGCACGCCGGCTGACAGCAACGGGACGAGCAGACGGCGGGCGTCGAACCGGCCCGCGAGATGTGGCGCGTCCCCGGGCGAATCACCGGCCTCGATCAGGACCGGGGACGCGGATGCGAGACGCATATGTATCGGCTACGGGCCGTGACCGAAAAGATGATTCGATAGTTCAAAACCGACGCTGTCGTGGCGAGACGGGGTCTACAAAGTGGTGAATCCGTCGTCACGCCGAGAGCGTCGATCAGTCGTCGAGTGCACTGACCGGGCGCTCGTCGGCCTGAGCGTGCCAGAGGTTGGCGTAGTCGCCATCCACGCGCAGCAACTCGTCGTGGGTTCCCTGCTCGACGACCTCGCCGTCGTCCATCACGACGATCCGGTCTGCGTCCTTGATCGTCGAGAGGCGGTGGGCGATAACGAACGCGGTGCGATCCTCGACGAGACGTTCGATGCTTTCCTGAATGCGTTCCTCGGTTTCCGTGTCGACGTCGCTTGTCGCCTCGTCGAAGATGATGATCTCGGGGTCGTTCAGGAGGGCACGGGCGATGGCGATGCGTTGGCGCTGGCCGCCCGAGAGTTTGATACCGCGTTCCCCGATCCGCGTGTCGTAGCCGTCGGGGAGGTCGGTCACGAACTCGTGGGCTTCGGCCGCCGCCGTGGCCCCACGAACCCGTTCGCGTGCGTCGGGGTCACCAGCCTCCTCGCCGTCCAACACCTCGCGGTCACCGTAGGCGACGTTTTCGGCGACGGTCCCCGAGAAGAGATACGGCTGTTGTTCCACGACCGCGACGGCGTCCCGGAGCGCGCGCAGGCGGTACTCCCGGACGTCGACGCCGTCGACCCGCACCGCACCGGCGTCGACGTCGTAGAATCTCGGGAGAAGCTTCAGTAGTGTGGACTTGCCCGCGCCGGTCCGGCCGGCGAGGCCGACCGTCGCGCCGGCGGGCACATCGAGGTCGACGCTCCGAACCACGGGCGGTTCGTCGCCGTACGCGAAGGTCGTCTCGTCGAAGGTGACCGTCCCCTCTACGGTCTCGGGGTCGTAGGGGTCAGTAGGGTCGGTGATCGTCGGCTCACGACCCAGCAGACCGAAGACGCGTTCGGCGCTTGACTTTGCGAGTTGGTACTTGTTCGCTGACTTGCCGACGCGGCGCATCGGGGAGTAGAGCCGACGGAGATACAGGAAAAAGAGCGCAAACGTCCCGGTCTGGAGGGCGGTCTCGCCGTCGGCGCTCGTGATGAAGTCCATCCCCGCAACGTAGAGGATGCCGACGAAAACGACACCGGTGAGCAGGCGGAGACCGGCGAAAAAGGCCCGCCTGATCCGCAACGCGGCCACCTTCTCGTCGTGGTAGCGCTGGCTCTGGTCGGTGACACGCCGGCGCTCGAAGTCGTAGCGGTCGAATGCCTTGATAACCGGCGCGCCGCTGAGATTGTTGTCCAGTCGGGTGTTGAGCCGCGAGACGGTCTGCCGGATCGACCGATACCGGGGTTCGATCCACGTCAGAAAGTACCCGCTCGCGACGCCGATGATCGGGACGGGCGCGAGTGCGATCAGCGCCAAGGTCGGCGAGTGCCAGTACAACACGGCCGCGATGCCGCCGACGGTGGCGACCACGCGGATCAGCTGGCGGAACTCCGTGTTCAGAAAGGATTCCAATCGGTTGATGTCGCTGTTGAGAATGGACATCATGCCACCGGTCTGGTGGTCGGTGAAAAAATCGAGCGAGAGATGCTGGAGATGGTCGTAGGTGTCGTTCCGGAGGTCACGCTGGATCTTCTGGGCGGTCGACTGGAGAAGGTACCGCGAGATAAACCGGGTGGCCGATCGGAGGAGATAGGCGATGGCGGCGATGGCGACGAGTCGCCGGAGAAAGTCGATTTTCGCGGCCTCCGAGGTGATCTGACCCGACGGGAGAAGGCCGACCGTCGCCAACAGACCGGGGTCGCCACTGGAGAGAACGACCCGGTCGATGGCGGCGGCGACGATGATCGGCGGGACCAGACGGGCAAACCGCGTCACGAACGCCGAGAGGATACCGACAACGAGACGGGGCAGGTAGGTGGCCGCGTAGGCCAGCAGGTTCACCATCGGGTGGCCGTCGACGTTCTCGCGGACGCCCTCGAACCCGCCGTGGTCGTCAGCCATACCTCAGTTGCAGGGACGCGGCGTGAAATATGCCGGGCTTTCGGTCGCAGTCGTTCAACCCTCCGCCCGGAACTCGCCGTGTTTGACGCCGATACCGAAAGCGACCAGCCCGAAGACGAGCATCGACGGCGCGACCATCATCATAACCGTTCCGACGGCCATCACGCCGCTTGCGGCGAGGCCGCCGACACCGACGCCGACGATCACGAGCAGTACACCGAGGGCGACTGGCAGGCTGAACTTCATACCGTCGGGTGAGGGGGCGAGACTCATAAGCCGGTCGGAGAACGACCCGCGTCGGCGGTCGTCGCCCGGGCGACCGACCGCGCTCGGCCAACCGTCCCCCGGACACCCCGGATCACGAACGTCGCCTCGGCGGTACCGTCTGGGGCGGTGACGCGTACGTCGACGGCGACGGCGACGAGAACGGTCGTGTTGGCCCGCGTCTGTGTGACGACTCCATCGGTGACGACACAGTCGCCGAAGTCGCGGGCCTCGCCGCCGGGACACGCCCGCTCGGCCCAGTCGGTCGCCGCGGTGGTGTTGCGGGTGACGGCGACGGCGTGGCCGCGGTCCGTACCCGACGACTCGATCCGTTCTCGTGTCGGGGCGAGACGGGCGACGACCAGATCGGCGAGAAAGGCGTGTCTACCGGCCTCGGCTCGGTCCGAGAGCGCCGTCGTCGCGTCACCGACAGAGCGTTCGAGGGATCGTTCGGCGTCGGCGAGGGTCGTCCGTGCATCGAGCGTGGTCGTCGTGTCGGCGGTGTAGCCGAGTTGGGCGTACGCCAGCAACATCGGCACCAGCGCGGTGACGACGACGGCGGCCGCGAGGAGAACGAGTTGCCCCCGCCGGGGTGTCATCCGTACCACACCCTGACCGTGACCGGGCCGTGTCGTGTCAGGGCCGTCGCCGATCCGACAGCCCGTTCGGGCGGCCGGGGGTATCCGAACGCGCCGTGTGGCGTGATGACTCGGAAGGCGACATCCGCCGGAAGCAGGCGCTCGATCCGGTCACGGGTCGGTTCGCGGGCCTCGTCGAACGACGCCGGCGTTCGTGCAAGCGCCACCAGCCGGGCGGCGTCGCCGTCGGCCGTCGGCTCCGAGCCGAGAACTGTCACGGTGTCGTGTGCGAGAACGTCCAGTCGCGGCTCGGGCGAGGGCGTCGGTGTCACGCCGGCGGTGAATCCCGCGGCTACGCCGACCACGAGAAAGACCCCGATGGCCGCCTCAACGACCGACAAGGAGAGCTGTCCCCTACGCATCGACGGTCACCGTCAGGGTCCGTGGCTCGGCGGTCACGGGCCGGTACGTCACGGTGATGCGTCCGGTGGCGTTCGCGCCGGCGTCGACCCGGAGGACGGTCCGCTCGTATCGGGAGAGCCGAACCGTCGCGGCCGGGGTGAGCCCGTTCTCGTCGTGGAGAACGACGCGCCCGTTCGCCCGGACGGTTCGGACCGTGGTGTTCGGCCCGGGGTCGAGGTCGACGGTCGCCCGGTCGACACCTCGAGGGACACGGATCGCCGATCCGTTTTCCACGTCGTCTGCGCGCCGGGTTTCGCCGGCTCGGGAGACGACCACGACGCTCCGCCGGACGGTCGTCCCGCCGCCGGGCGCGCCACGGACGACGACCGGATCGCCGTCGAGAGCGACCCGGACATCGGCGCCGGCGGCCGGGGGCGAGAGACCGTCGAGACGCGTCGCGTTCAGGTCGTCGACCGCCGCGGCGTCGAGGGCGTTCGCTCGGACGGTCGTCGGGGCGGCGGCGGCAACCAGTCGGTCGGCGGTCGCACGGGCGGCGTGGCGCTCGACCGGATCACGGTCGGCCTCGGCAAGCGCCGCGTCGGCGAACGCCACGCCGAGAACCGTCGCGCCGGTCAGAAGAACGAGCGCGACGGCGAGGGCGAGCAGGTTGGTTTGTCCCCTCACGAGAGGATCACCCGGATACGATCGGCCTCGCCCTGAACGCTGACGCGGGCGGGGTCGTCGCTCTCCCACGATCCCTCGACCGTGACGACCCGGTCGGGGAGCGACAAACGGATCCGGCCGCCGAGGCCCGGGTCGGGATGGTCGAGAACAAGCGCCCTGTCGACCGCGTGGATCCGGTATGTCGACCGCCCGATGGTCTCCGGGAGGGAAACCGCCCGGGTCACATCGACGGCGGTTGCCGGCGGCGGGACCGACGTCTCAACCCGGTCGGCGGCCGACGCGAGGGTTCGGTCGCCGACCTCCGTGGCGGTCGCGGTCCGGTAGTCGGGGAGAACGCCGCCGTGCAGGGCGGCGACAAGCGAGGCGACGTAGAGGAGAACGATCGCGGCTTCCAGTCCCTTACCGACGACGGGTGTCACCGCCCGATCACGGTCGGGATCGAAATCGGGATCGCGGGTCATCCGCCCACCTCCACGTTCAGGTGGTGAACGAACACGTACACGTCCTCGGTATTCGGGAACCGAGCGACGACGCTCGGGACGCCGTCGTCGTCGAACGAGTGGCGGGTCGTCGTCGCGCCAACGGCGTCGAACCGCCGCTCCCAGACGCCGGGCGTTCGCGTCTCGACCGCGAGACCGAAGCCGCCACCGGAGACGTGCCGGCGCTCGTGGGTCACGTTCGTCCGAAGAACGGCCGTCGCGTCGCCGTCGACGGCGACGGCGTCGGTCCCGAGAACCGGCAGACCGACGAACAGCGTCCGTTCACGGGTTGAAACGGCCGGCTGTGCATGGAGGCGGGTGCCGCTGCCGGTGTCGCGGACGACTGCCCCGGCAACGTAGCGAACCCGGCGGTCGCCGGCGGCGTACACGAGGCCACCGACCGATCGTTCGACAACCGGTTCCGTGCCGTCAAGAAGTCGCACCGTGCGCTCGACGGTTCGGAGTCGTCCCTCTGCCACGGGTACGCGCCGCTCGTGAGGTCCGCTTCGCTCGGTGTCGAGAGCGTCGTCCATCGCCGAGGCGACGCCCCGAGTTTCGGCGGCGGTCGCGCTCTCCTCAACGACGGAGCCGACAGCGACAGTCAGCGCAGTGATGCTCACGACGGTCACCGCAAGCAACACGGCGACGCCGATGATCGCCGACTGACCGCGGTCGGTCATATCATCCCCACCCCTGCGAAGACGACGTGACAGACGGCGACGAGCGCGCCGGAGTGTAACAACGCCTCGTACCGGCCTCTGCTGGCGGTCCCGGCGAACCACCCTGACGCCAGCATCGTCGCTTGGGTGACGGCGTAGAGTCGGTAGCGCTCGCGATCGATATCGATCGCCGATCCCTCGATCACGTGGCCGGCCGCGCCGCGGACGGTCGCGAGTTGTTCGAAGCCGTCGAAGACGTGGAGGCCGACGGCGACAGCGATGCCAATGACGAGCAGTGCGGTCGTCCACCCGACAGCGACGTACGCGAGCAGGTTGGCCCGAAGCTCCCGTTTCTCGTGGTAGAGGCGTCCGATCTCCGTCTGGAGCGTATCGAAGACCGTGCCGGCGTCGCTCCCGGCGTCGAGAGCGCCGGTCACCAGCCCGACCGTCTGCTCGGCGAGTGGTGTGCCGACACCCTCGACGAACCGGTCGAGCGCCGCGGCACGGGCGTTCTCGTCGGCGCCCGTTTCGGGGGTTGTGAACCCCAGATTCAGGGCAAGGTCGGCCACGTCGGGATCGAGTGGGCCAAAGTCCACGTCGTTGGCGACGAGTTCGACCGCCCGCGGGAACGGGCGGCCGAGGTTGACGTGACCGGAGACGGCGTGGACAAAATCCTTGATCTCGCGGTCCTTCGCGTCGTCGAGGCGGGCGCGCCGGACACCGACGACGCCGACGGGGAGCGCGTAGGCGGCGTAGCCCAGGAGCCACACGTCGACGGGACCAACCCCGGCGGCATGGAGCGCCGCGACGGCTACAGCTGCGGGGACGGCGGCGACGACGGCGGCGCTTGCCGGGTTTCGGGTGGCGGTCAGGAGCGTCGCGGCGGCACCGCGCGGGCGGTCGTAGTGGACGGTCTGTCCGGGCGGGCGGAGGCCGGCGACGACGATGCTCGCGCCGAGGCCGAGGCCGAGAACGAAGCAGGCGCTGGTGTAAACGATCATCGCCCGGGGTGTGGTCGTCCCGAGCGGCGTCACGACCGGCGTCGAGAGGCTAGGCGAGATGATCGCGAGAACGGTCAGTACGATCACCAGCAGCGTCGGCAACACCAGCAGAACCATGAACACCTCCGAGAGGAGTTCGAGCAGTCCGGTCGCGCGTTGTCGGGCGCGGTCCTGCCGGTGGGCGAGCATTCGACTCTCCATCCGGAGGTAGTTTGCGAGCTCCGACTCGCCCTGCTGGGCGTGTTCGCTGAACTTCAGGAGAAACGGCGCGAGTAGATCCCGGGAAGGGGTATCGCGGGCGACGCGCCGCAGCCCCTCGTGGAGACTTCCCGTCAGCGAGGCGGTGTTCAACACCGCCCGGATCGACACCGCGGTCTCCCCGTAGGGGTCGGTGTCGGCGACCTTCCGGAGCATCGCGCGGTGACCGTCACCGCCCGAGGAGAGAACGTGAAGATACCGGGCCGCGCCGGGGAGAGTCCGCTCGATGTCGGCTCGTCGTGCGTTCGCCATCCACCGCAGGTACTGACCGCCAAGACGGACGACCGCGGTTTTGACCGTCCCACCCCCAACCAGCGCCGCCACCACCATGACGAGGGTCGGGGACGGGGTTGGGAGACCGAACCGGGCGAACGGGAGGGCGACAGCCATCCCCGCGGCCGGCCCGGAAAGCGCGTCCGCGAGCAACACCGCAACGCCGACCGCGGGGGCAGTCGTGGCCAGCGCGACGGCCCACGAGAGGCCGTAGACGCGGGCGAGATACACGTCGAAGCTGAGACGGAGGTCGGTACCGTGGTACCGTTTTCGATCGCGAACGTGGCGTCGGTCGTCGGCGTGGCGGGCGAAGAGGGCGTACAGAACCCGGTCGAGCGTGGTGGCGTACCCGGTGGGCCGCACCGACTCCGGAGACGAGACCCGGTCGGTCGTCGACGTCGTCCCCACGTCGTCCGACATACTGCGACCTGCCGCCCGATCGTACTTAAACGTTCGACGCGATTCTCAGAATTGAAGTCATGAATCCATGTGGGTCACGCGTTCTGCCGTCGCGACGGCGCACCCGGTCCGTGCGGCCGCAGAGAGCTACGCCCCGTCGGCGGCTAGCCGCGTCGCGATGCGCTGGGCGCCGCGTGCGGCGGCGGTCGCCGGGTCGTCCGCGGCGATGCAGGTCACGTCCTGGTTCAGTTCGTCGGAGAGGCGCTGCTCGATTTCGTCGACAAGCCCCGGGATGGCGGTCATCCCGCCCGTGAGCACGATGGGCGATTCGAGGGCCCGTCGGTACACCTTCAGGTTGTTGTTGGCGAGTTCGGGGAGAAACGCGTTCGCGAGTTCGTCGACGGCGTCGTCAACGTACTCGTCGACGGCGTCCATCACCGACGTCTCGATGGTGAACTCGTGGGTGCCGCCGCCGGGTTGCTGGACGATATCGCTGAAGGGGTCGTAGTCGACGAAGTCGGCGTGGGCTTCCTTGTACTCGCGGGCGGTCGTCCGGTCGATGTTGACCCGCCCCTGTGTCTCCTCCTCGACGTAGTTGGCGATGGTGCGGTCGACCTCGTTGCCGGTGACGCTCCCGGTGGCGTACCGTTGGAGCTGTGAGCCACGGCGGTACGCGCTGGCTTCGAGATTCGTCGACCCGAGGTTGACGCCGAGAAAGGTCTTTTCGACGGCGTCGAGTCCATCGCCGAGGGCCGGAATCGACGCACAGAGCGACTCGGGGTAGCTACGCAGGCCCGCCTCCCCGATGGGTGCGCCCTCGACAACGGCGGTGAGGTTCTCACGGCCCTGCGCCTCGTCGAGGGTCGGAACGGCGTAGACGACGACGCTCTCCTCGGGGACGGCGTTCGACTCGACGAACGTGGAAAAAAACGTCTCCGCGAGGCCGGCGCTCTCGTCGTCCTCGGGCAACCCCGATCGCAACATAAATCGCACGCTGTCGGGGTACTCGGTCGCGGCCTCCTGTCCGTACAGTACCTGCTCCTCGCCGGTCAGGACGTCCTCGTAGGTCGTCAGACAGGTCAGCGTTTGGACCGTCTCGACGCCGTCGGTCCCGGGCATCGCGACCACCGTCCGGGTGCTCCCGAGTTTCACGCCGACCGCTGCCGGGTCGGTGTCGGTGTCGGCGTCGGTCCCGGCCCCCTCGCTTGCGGCCGTGTCGGTGTCGTCCGTTGTCGCTTCGTCGCCCGTGTCGGTGTCCGGGTCGGCGTCGTCGGGTTGGTCGGCCGTGCCTGTCGTGTCGTCGTCCGTCTGTTCCGTCGCTCCCTCACTCATACGACCGGCGGTTCGCCCACCAGTCGTATAAATGAGACGGCCGTTACCGGTTGTCGACGCCGAGCAGCCGGATGATGTGTGCGAAGCTCAACAGGTGGTCAGCACGGTCGAGCGATCCGTCGCCCGGCTCCAGCGCGGCGACCGCGTCGTCGACCCGGTTGTCGAGTGTCGTCTCGGCGTGCTCGCCGAGCCAGCCGAGCGCGCGGTAACGGGCGATGGCGTTCCGTGTCGGACGGTCGCCCGCGGTCATGACGAGGTAGGCGATCCAATCGCGACCGACCCGTCGGGCCGCGTCCGAGTCGGGAAACGTCGGGAGGTAGGGGCGCTCGCCGAGGCGGTCAGGATCGACACCGCCGACCGCAACCAGCGCCTCGCACTGCTCGTGTGTGGGCTCGTCCGGCGCTGGCGGCCGGTACTCTGAGCCCGTCGCCCGCGGGAGGCTGACACCCGTCTCGGCGTCGATGCCCTCCAGATCGGCGACCGAGCGGAGCTCCCGGACGTCGTACTCCGACGGATCAAGCACGGCTCCATTCTGGGCGCGAGCGGTAATGGCTCTTTGGGCCGGCCCTGTCGGCCCCGTCGGCCCCGTCGGCCCCGGCGCGTGGCGGCCCCCCACCCGAGCCGGAACGTTCGCCCGACAGATGGGAGGGCGATCGGGTCACAACTCCCGGGCGATGTACGTGTTCAGGTCGGCCACGAGCGATGGGTCGAACGTCCAGAAGCCTTCCCACACCTGCGGTTCGGTTTCGATCGCCAGCAGTGCGACCGGGCCGTGGTCCGTCCGCGGCGGGTCGGGGGCGTCCGTGCCCGGCGACGGCGGCGACGGCGTGAACAGAACGAACCACGAATCCCGGAAGTCACTACCGTGGCCGGCGTGGGTCGTCACCTCGAGACGTTTGGAGGGGTCCCAGTCGGGGAGGCCGTAGACGTGGACATCCACGTCCGTGTCGCCGAGACGCTCGTACACCCGTCGGGTGCCGCGTTCGTCCTCGATCCGGGAGAGAGACTGGAACGACGCCCGATGGCGGCCCTGACCGGCACGCCACGCGACCCGTTCGATATACCGCGAGATAACGATGAGAAGGAGTTTTTCGGTGTGGGACTTCGGATAGCCACGAAGCGTGAACCGGATATCGTCGAGTTGTTCGAGCACCGTGGGCAGATCCAGGTCTTCGAGTCGCTTGGCGCCGGTGCTGTACAGATCGGAGTTGACCGTGACGATGGTGTCACGGAGCGCCGACAGAGGTGATGTCGCCAGTATCTCGCTGTCGTCGACCAGAAGAACGGTGTCGGCATCGACGTCGGGGACGGTCCGTTCGCCGACCTGCACCGGCTGGTCGTCGAAGGTCGCTTCGATGGCGTTCTGGATCGGATCGGGACTCGACCGGTTCGCAACAAGCAGAGACCGCCGCGACTCGTCGATCCGGTCGAAAAACCGCTTCAGCGACATACGTCCCTCCGGTGGGACGACGCCCGCCTCGCGACCGAAGGTGGGGGGAAGATCGGTCGCATGTCAGGCTCGTCGGAGTTCGATGGTGATGACTGTTCCGCGTGGATCGTTGTCCGCGAGTCGGACGTCCCCACCGAACCGTTCGACCAACCGGTCGACCAGATACAGTCCGAGGCCGCTTCCAGAACTTTGTAGCCCCTGCTCGCCCCGATCGAACACCTCGTCTTTCCGGCTGTCGGGGATGCCGGGGCCGTTGTCGGCGACGTGGACACGAACCGTGTCGGGGCTGGCGTCGACCGAGACGGTGATCCGGATTTCGTCGGCGTCGTTGTGAAAGACGGCGTTATCGAAGAGGTTGGTGAACACCGACGACAGGAGCGGTGTCGTCAACACCTCGACATCCGGGAGCGTCCCATCGACCCGCAACGACAGCGAGTCGGCCTGGTAATCGAAGTTCGACCGGATGCGCTGGAACTCCTTGTCGAGGATATCGGTGAGCGCGATCGGTTCGAGCGCCGGGTCGTCGGTGCTGACGATGGTGGCGAGGTCGCGAACCGCTTCCGTGAGCTCTAGCGTGTGCGTCGCCGCCCCCATGATGCGGTCGAGTGCCTCCGCTCCCTCCTCGGACACGTCGTCGCTGAGCTGTGCTCCCCACCCACGAATGACCGTCGCGTCGTTTCGAATGTCGTGGCGGACGATCTGGTTCAGGAGCGCGTACTGGTCACGCTCGGTGCTGAGCGCCTGTTCGGCCTCCTTGCGTGCGGTGATGTCCTGTTGGAACCCGACCCAGTTCGTCACGGTGCCGGTGTCGTCCCGGAGGGGTGCGAGCGTGACCGCGTTCCAGAACCGCTCGCCGTTCTTGCGCTCGTTGACGAGTTCGACCGTCGTCGACTCGTTGTCCTCGATAGCCTCGCGGAACCGGGTAACCGGCCCGAGGGCGGTCGACCGCGCCTGGAGAAACCGACAGTTCCGTCCGAGAACCGACATCACATCGTACCCGGTTATGCGCTCGAACGCGGCGTTAGCGTAGATAAGCGGGTTGTCGGGAACGGTGTAGTCCGAGATGGTGATCCCGACGGGGGCCTCGTCCATCGTGCGTTCTTTGAGTTGGGTTTGAGACCACCCCGGCGACCGTCGGTCGGCGACGCTGAGACTCGCGTACCAGTCGTCGTCGTCGTAGGCAAATGTCTCGATCCGCAGGCGGTGCGTGCGGTTGTCGTCGCTCGCCTGGTACGGAAGCGTCAGCGTGATCGCGAGGGAGTCGCTCTCGCTGGGATCCGTCGGCGGTGGCCCGTCGTAAGATCTGACGAGCGTCCCGAGGTAGTTGGTCACCGTCCGTTCGACCGACGGGTCGATGCCGGTGGTGTCGAGAAACTCCGTCCACGCGGCGTTCGACGCGATCAGCGTTCGATCCTCGTCGATGATGGCTGCACCGGTCGGCAGTGATTCGAGTGTCCGGGCGGTAAGTTCGTCTGGCATATCTTTCTGGTGTGATTTCGAACCGCCACCATGTGCGGACCGTGCCTGACCGGCTGGCAGCGCGCGTGCTCGCTCACATGACATAGTGTGGCATACATAAACATGTCGCACGAACTATCAGCGTTGAAAGCCGATGGCGGGCGGTGGGGCTACCGACGGTCGGATGCGACCAGACGTGCCACCGGGTTTCCCCAGCCGAGACGGATACACCCGAGCAGACAAAGATAGGCCACCAGTCCCCAAGCGGCCGCGCCGACGAGCCACGGGACATGGGAGATGAGCGCGGCGGCGGCAACGACGAACACCCCGGCTGTGGCGAGGGGAACGCCCCGGCGCTCCCACCCGGCGGCGAGCGTCGACGAGGCGAGAAAGCACCACTCGAGTGCGACGGCTGCACCGATGCCGGCCGCAACGGCGACCGGCCGGACGAACGGCGCGACTCCGACACCGCGCACGCCGGTGGTGACGAGAACGGCGAAAGCGGCGAGTGCGAGAGCCCCGTCGCGGCGGGCGTCTGCCATGCCGGTGACTGAGGCCGGCCGGGCAAAGACCCCACGGACGGCCGCTTGCTGGCGCGTCGACTCAGCGCCCCGGTCCGCGCCGGTGCCGGCCGGCGAGGCGGAGCGAGTAGGCGATCGGCGGCGGACCAACGGGTTACAGACCCCGGTGAGCAGGCGAAATATGCTCTGTGTGTCGAGGGTGACCACGGGGAAGACGGGCAGTAACTATCCGATGGCCCCGGACGGGTACTCGTTCGTCGTGATTGGCCGTCGCAGGTTCCCGCACGCTCCCGGAGGGAGCCTATCGCGGTGATCGACCAGACGCCGCCACGGTCACATAAATGTCCGACCATCGGTCGGTCGGGGCGTGACGCAACCGTGCCCTGTCAGCCGAGGGGGCGCCCGGGTAACCGCCCGTCAGTCGCCGAAGACGACGTACCGCCGGATCAGAACGGCGACCGTGATGCCGTAGACGGCGGCGGGACCGAAGCCGACGGCGGCGGCGAGGGTCGTCGGATCGATGCCGGGGAACAATGAGTACGTCGCCGGCAGGAGAACGCGGATAGAGGCGACAAAGATACCGATGCCGACGGTGACGACTGCCAGAACGCCGACGGCGGCGAGCGCCATCGCCGGACCATCGCGTTTGATCTTTGCGAGTAAGTCCGTCATGGCAGTTCCGTCGTGTCGTGAGCGGTCGGAGCGGCGACGCGGGCCGTCGCGTGTCGGCACCGGACGGTTCGTGCTCTCGGAATCGACATGGTCGGCCATAGGCACCGATGCCGTTAGCTCTACCGACGTCCCGCCGTCTCCGGCCGGGTGGTACACGACCCGCTACGCTACGACGCGCGTCCGGACAACGGAAGCGGTCGGATCGCGATGGGGTGTGTCCGGGCCAAACGGGGGTTCGAACCCCGTATGAGACGTGGCGGCCGCTCTCACACGACCCGAACAATATTGAAGTCGTGTCGGCCACATCACCGACTACGATCGATGTCAGATCGCGACCCGGTGAGTGTGCTGTTGCCGACGGTCGAGTGGAACACGGCCTGTGAGCAGGTGGCCGCGCAGTTGACCCCGGAGGACGAACTGCTCGTCATCTGTGACGCCGAGGAGGATCCGGTCGCGAGCCACGAACCACCGGAGAACGCCAAAATACTGACCGCCGGGGAGCCCGACGGCTGTTCGGGGAAGGCCAACGCGCTCGCACACGGCATGGCCACCGCCCGCCACGACCGGTTCGTCTGGACCGACGACGACTTCGAGCGGGATATGAACTGGCTCGATCGGCTCGTCGCCGCCGGCGAGACACACGGCCCGGCGACGGCCGTTCCGTTCTTTACCGGAGGTGGCTGGTGGCGGCTGTTCGAGCCGTGGTACGGGGCCCTGTTCACGCTCCTGGTTTACCTGCAGTTGGGCGGGGTCGAAGACACCGCGTGGGGCGGTGGCGTCGTGTTCACGCGATCCGAGTTGACCGTGCCGGTGTCGGAGTTCGTGGAGGAGTTACGGGAGGTTCTGAGCGATGATTACCTCCTGACACAGCGTCTGCCACACGTCCACGCCGTCGGGTCGATGGTGACTCACGTCGAGGTTCCCGGTGACGCCCGGAGCGTCCGTCACCGACTGGTCCGGTTTACTCGCATCGGTGGCGTCAACGGGAGGTGGCTACCGGGAATCGTACTCAGCGTGGCGTTCCTTGCCGGCGGCGTGTTGTTTCCACTCGGGGCAGCGGTCGCGGTGACGGTCGGGTTCGCGGCCGTGTACGCCCGGTTCGGCCTCGGACGGGTGAACTTCCTGTACGCGTACCCCGGATTGCTTGTGCTTCCGGTCGTCATCATCGTGGCCGTAGGTATCGACGAGTTCGAGTGGACCGGGCGTCGCTACCGGTTCTCGAACTCGGGGGAGGTCGAGATACTCGACTCGGTGGAGTGACTCGGAGTGGGGACGGTATGTCGCCTCGCGCGGTGGTGTCGGGTCGAGGCCGCGTCGTGCGTGCCGTGTACGGCGGGGTCACCGCCCCCGTCACCGACGGGAGCGATCGGTCAGGGGATAACCACCGCACGACCCTCGATCTCGCCGTGTTCGAGACGTTCGGCGACGGTGTTGATGTCGCCGAGGTCGTGCCGCGAGGTCCGCAGAGCCACGTCGCCGCGTTCGACCAGTGCGACCAGTTCCTGTAGCTCGGCGTATCGGCCAACGAGCGTCCCACGGTAGTCGAACTCGCCGTCGACGAGCGCCTGTGCGGGTTCGTGAATGTGGCCGCCGTAACCGACGATATGGTGGTCGCCGCCCGCGGCCGTGATGTCCGGGGCGTAGCCGGTCGTCACGTCGGCGCCGACGAAGTCAAGCACCTGTCGTGCGCCGACGCCGTCGGTGATCGCGTCGAGTTCCGCGGCCACGTCGGCGCTCGACGGGTCGACGACGTGGTGGGCTCCGAGGTCGGCGGCCAGATCGCGGGCCTCGGCTTTCAGGTCGAGTGCGGTGATCTCCGCGGCGCTCGTCGCGTCGAGACACTGGAGGCCGATGTGTCCGAGACCGCCGACGCCGATGACGACGGCGTGGTCGCCAGGGTTCAGTTCGTCGACCGCCTTTTTGACCGCATGGTACGCCGTGATCCCGGCGTCTGCGTGGGGCGCGATCTCCGCCGGATCGACCCCCTCGGGCAACGGGATCACGGCGCGTTCGTTTGTGGCGAGATACTCCGCGAACCCGCCGTCGGTCGTCAGCCCGGGGAACCGGGCGTTCTCGCAGTACATGTCCTCGCCGAGGCGGCAGGGGCGGCAGGTGCCACAGGTCACGTGCGGGTGACAGATCACCTGATCGCCGGGGTCGACGATATCGACGTTTTCGCCGACATCGACGACGGTGCCCGCGTTCTCGTGGCCGAGCGTCATCGGGAGCGGTTGCGGGGCGTACTCCGCCCACATCCCCTCGACGATGTGGTTGTCCGTCTGGCACCACCCGGCCCCCTCCACCTCGACGACGACGGCGTCCGGCGTGTCGGCCGTCGGCCGATCCACCTCGTCGATGGAGAGTGCCTCGCTCATCTCCTCCGTGTACTCGTGGAGTCGTGCCGCGAGCATACGTGACGGCTTCACCCCGGCAGTAAAAAATGTTGCTCCACCGATAATCGCAAATAATCGTAATGGAGTTATATAGAAGAATGTTCACATGTTCCCGCATGTACGAGTACGAAGGCGAGGAAGTGTTCGTCATCGACTCGCACCTCCACCTGTGGGACGCGAGCGAACCGAACATCACACACGAGGGCGGCGAACAGTTCATCCAGTGTTTCTACGATTACCACACGGCGTTCACCCCCGAGGAAAAACAGTGGGACCTAGAGGAGTACCGGCAGTACGACGCGGATCGGATGGCCGGTGACCTGTTCGGCAACGCGGCGGTGGATATGGGTATCTTCCAGCCCACGTATCTGCAGGACTTCTACGCGGAGGGGTTCAACACCATCGGTGACAACGCCGAACTGGCCGAGCGGTATCCGGAGCGGTTCGTTCTCAACGGGCGGTTCGACCCGCGTGACGGCGAGGCCGGCCTGCGGGAACTGGAACGGCAGAAAGAACAGTACGACATCGAGGGCGTGAAACTGTACACCGCCGAGTGGAACGGCGACTCGAAGGGCTGGCGTCTCGACAGCGAGGAGTCGTTCCGCTTTTTGGAGAAGTGTGCCGAACTCGGCATCGACAAGATCCACCCACATAAGGGACCGACGATCCGCCCGCTGAACCGCGATGCCTTCGACGTGGCCGACGTCGACGACGCCGCCACCTCCTTCCCCGAACTGAACTTCGTCGTCGAACACGTCGGCCTCCCACGGCTCGACGACTTCTGTTGGATCGCCGCACAGGAGCCCAACGTCTACGGCGGCCTCGCCGTCGCCGCACCCATGGCGGTTCACCGCCCCCGGAAGTTCGGCGAGATCATGGGCGAACTCCTCTTCTGGTTGGGCGAGGACCGCCTCCTCTTTGGTTCCGACTACGCGCTCTGGAACCCCGACTGGCTTGTCGACGTGGTGATGAACGCCGAACTGACCCAGGAGCAACGCGACGAGTACGGCGTCGAACTCGACATAGAGATCAAAAAGAAGATCATGGGCGAGAACGCCGCCGACCTGTACGACATCGACATCGAGGAGAAGAAACGCCAGTTCCGCGAGGACGCCGTGACAAAGGAGTTCGGCCTCGGCGACCACTACGGGCGGAGTGCAACGCCCGCGGACGACTGAAACCGATGTCGGCCGACACACGCGACGGCGAGGACGGGGTCAGCGAAGCGCGGATCCGTGAACGACTCGACCGCGTCACCGACCCCGAACTCGACACGTCCATCGTCGAACTGGAGTATATCGACGAGATCGGAATCGACGGCAACGAGGTACACGTCGCCATGACGCTCCCCACGGCGTGGTGTTCGCCGGCGTTCGCGTGGATGATGGCCACCGACGCCCGCGACGAAATCGAACGCCTGCACGGGGTGAGTGAGGCGACGATCGAACTCCGTGAGCATATGCACGAACGGGAGATCAACCGCGGCGTCAACAAGGGGCTGTCATTCGGTGAGGCGTTCCCCGACGCCGAGGGCGGCGTCGAACCGGTCCGTACCGAACTCGACGAGAAGGCACGCCTCGCCCGCCAACACGACGCCACCAGCGCGCTCCTCGATGCTGGCCTCGACGGCGACCAGATCGTTGCCCTGACGCGGGACGATATAATGATCGAGAACGACAACGCCCACGTGTGGCTCCGTGAGGGCGCGGTCGGGGTGTGCGTCGACGCCGACCCGCTGGAGCGGTACGTGGAGAAGGCGGCCGCGACCGGCCTCGTCGACGACGACCACCCGGAACTGTTCCGGACGCCGGCGGGCGAACCAATCGGTCCCGAGGCGTTCGAGACGGTCCACCACCGGACCCGAGCGGCCGGGGTCAACATGAGCGGTCAAGGCTCGGTCTGTGACGCGCTCCACGAGTCCCGTCGTGCCGAGGACCGACCGCCGTTGTCGTCGTTCTAAATCAGACCGCCGGGGCCGGGCGGCGGCCCCACGGAGCCCGACCGGTCGGCGTCGTCGCCGTCGTCGCTTGGCTCGCCGTGTCCTGACTTCGCCAGTCCGTAGCGACCCTGTTCTGCAAAGTCGGCGGGGTCCCAACCGCACTCGGGGCAGACGCCGTCGTCTGTGTCGAAGTCGACGCCACAGCCGAGACACTCCTGTTCCGTACTCATCGGTGCCGACAACGCCGCCGATAGCATAAAATCCGTCGGTGGGGGCGGGATCGGACCGCGGCCACACAGTTAGGAGGACGAGGCACCATCACGGGATATGGAACTGCTCGTCTACGGACCGCTTCGCTCGGCGACCGGCGGGAAACGAGCAAGCGTCGATCCGACCGATCGGACCGTCAAGGCCGTCGTGAAAGCGTTCGTCGACGCGTACCCACGCGCGGCGTCGCAACTGGTGGACGAAACGGGTGCCCTCCGACCGAGCGTCCGCGTTACGGTCAACGGCGAACGGGCCGCGCCTGACGACGACTGCCCGCCGGACGCCGAGGTGGCGTTGTTTCCGGCGATGCGCGGCGGTTAGCGGTCGTACTGTGCCCGCACCGCGTCGGCCAAGCCAGCGTCTTCCAGCCGATCCATCGGCGCAAGCATGGACAGTTGGACGACGCCGGGGAGGCGCGCGATCTCGACACCGCCGGTGAACGTACACCGGGCGCGGACCTCGCCTTCGCTCATATCGAGCAGGTGGCCCGCACGGTCGAACGCGTTGTCGGTGGCGTCGTTGATCGTCGCCCCCGACCCGATCACCTGGATCGGGGCGGCGTCACGAACCTCGTTGACGCCGTGCCGGTCGGCCAACTCGGCACCCGTCGCGCGCTCCTCGTCCGTGTACGGCTTCGCGATATCCGGCAGATCATCGGCGTTGGGGAGAAGCAACGGCCCGGCGATGTCGAGGTCCTTGATGACCTCCACCTCCAGTTCTGTCCGCCCGCTCACGTCGGTCGTGTGCAGGGAGAGTTCGCCGTCGCCTTGGTTCGCGTGCAGGTCGCCGACGTAGAGGCCGGCGCCGTCGACCTCCACCGGACAGATCAGCGTCGCGCCGGGCCGCACGTCGTTGGAGTCCAGATGGCCGTCGGTGCGGTCGGCGAGGGCGTCCTCGTCGGGCAGCCCCCAGTCGTGGTCGGCGCCGATCAGGAACTGGCCGAAGTCGCCGGCGTTGTGCGAGTCGGGGAACTCCCGGGCCGGCGTGGTGCCGATGTTGCCGATGAAGGGACGGAGGTGACCGAGCGTCCCCGGTATCTCGTCGGGCTTATACAGGAGGATGGGGTGCTGGCGGGAGTTCTCGGGGAGCGCCGTCGCCTCGCGGGCGCGTTCCGCGAGGTCGGTCGCCCCCTCCTCGCCGACGGTCAGGCCGACCGACCGGTCGTCGTCGAAGGCGACGGTGTAACCGAACTCGAAGCCGAAAGAGGAGGCGTTGGCACCACACTCCGCGCATTTGATCGCGTTCTCGCCGATGCCCTCGACGACGCTTTCGGGCCACTCCGTCCCGCACCCCGGACACCGGTGGTCGACAAAGGGGTCGTCGCCGAACGCCGCCTCGCGTTCGGCCATGCTTCCGGTACTCGTCGCGACGCTCGTTACCTCCACATCCCTGATCCGGACGACGAGCGCGTCGCCGGGTTCGGCGTTCTCGACCCGGATGGGTCGGGTGACCTCGTGGCCCCCGCGAAACTCGGGGGTGATCATCGGCCCCCAACACGCCGGCGGCGTGTGTGTTCGGATCGTCCCGCCGTCGGCGACCGTCCCGGCCCACTCCTGTTCGGGACCGACGAGGCCGAGCGTGAACTGGTCGACATCGAGTTCCTGTTGGATCTGCTCGGACATGCGGTCGTGGGTGCGAGCCACGTAATAATAATAACACGGGAACGACCACCACCGTGACCGTCCGCGGGTTCACGGTGACGAACCCGGACGGCCTGCTCGGGATCAAGATCGAGAAAAGCTTCGACAACGCGACCATCGAGGACAACGCGGTCGAGGACGTCGGGTTGACCGGCCGTCTCGGTGTGACCGGCATCATCGTCGGCCGGGGCGACCACGAGGGAATCGAGATCACGAACAACGTCGTACAGAACCTCGATCAGGGGACAACGGAGGACTCGGGCTTCCCGACGGTCAACGGCGTCCTGTTCGACGCGAACGACAGCAATCCGGGGACCGTGACTGATACGACGGTCAACAACAACACGATCCGTGACGTCGAAAGTGACGTCGCGCCGTGGGGATCGTCGTCCAACACGCGACCGACGGCGTCGACATCAACAACAACGAGATCCGCGACCTCGTCGCGGCGTACGACACCGACTCGGACCGGTCTGATAACGGCGACTTCGGATTCACCGTCACACAGGGTATCAATGTCGCCTCGCCGTCGACCGAGGGGACGACGATCAGCCACAACGTGATCGGGGAGGTCACGAGCGAGGAGACCATCCAGCCGGAAGCGGTGAAAATCGACGGTGACGGGAGCGGCCTCACGGTCCGTCCGAACCAGTTTCTCGTCGCGGTCGGCCTCAACAACCGGAACGGGACCGACGGCGGGAGCCGCGACCCATCGGACGACCCCGCCGTCGACGCGAAGAACAACTGGTGGGGGAGTGCCGACGGGCCGGAGGAAGCGGCGTTCAATCAAGACGCCGACGACCGAAGCGACGTGGTCGGAAACGTCACGTACGACCCGTTCCTGCCGAACCCGCCGGGTGGGAACGGGAATCGAAAAGGGAAGAGGAGCGGCAAAGACAAGAACAAGAACAAAGACAAGGGCAACGGTAACGGCTGATCGAACCCCCGACTGCCCGGTGACCGCGGGGTGGATTCTGTATCGCCCGGTCGTGGGGTCTAACTCGTCGGCGTCCGATCGGAAGCTATGGACCAGGATGCGATCCGGCGGGCGTGGGACGACATCGCGGAGACGTACGCTCGGCGGCGCGACCCGACCGGCTCGGACGCCGACTTGCTCGATGACCTGACCGCCGACCTGCCGCCCGATCCGACGGTGCTTGACGTCGGGTGTGGTGACGGGGCGCGGACGCTCGCGAACCTGTCCGGCGAGCGGATCGGACTCGACATCTCGCGGCGGGGGTTGGAACTCGCCCGCGACACCGTCCCCGATGCACACCTCGTCCAGGCCGACATGACGGCCGTCCCCCTCGCCGACGGAAGCGTCGACGCCGTCACCGCGTACCACGCCGTCTTCCACGTGCCCCGCGACCGGCAACCCGAGGTGTACCGGGAGTTCGACCGAGTTCTCAGCCAGGACGGGACGCTCCTGCTGACGCTTCCGAGCGGCCGGTTCGAGACGGTGCGGGAGGGCTGGATGGGCGGGCGGATGTTCTTCTCGTCGCCGGGTCGCGACCGGACACTCGATCACCTACGCGACGCAGGATTCGATACATTACGGACGGAGACGGCGACCGATCCGCTCGGGAGTCGCTCCGAGTTCGTCTTCGCCGGGCGGGCCTAATCGCGTTCCATCGGGGCCGAACACCGCAGACAGAGAACGTGGCCGGCGGTCCAGTTCACGTCCGTCGACCCACAGTCCGGACACCGGTGGTTGTCGTCGCCGTAGGCGGTGGTCCCGCGTGGGGCGGCCAGTTGCCCGTCGTCGACGACGCGGTCAAGCAGCGAGGCGAACCGCTGGCGTTTGTACGTCGCCCGCCGGGCGAGAAACGCACCGGGATCGGCAGGGTCGCTCCCGTGCAGGTCGGCCCACTCGATGGCGATTTCCCCGTTGGCGGGGCCGCGGGCCACCTGCTTGATCGGTTCGTCGGCGGCCTTGAACAACGGGCTGGTCGCGACCCGTCGCGGATCGTCGACGTTCTCGCCCGCGTCGCGGTACGCCTCGGCGGCGTCCGCGTAGGCATCGTCGACGCCGTCCATCGCGGCGACAACGCGGAAGTCCGCGACGAACTCGGCGAGACAGGCCTGCTGTGCGGGGGCGTCGAGCGTTGTCATCAGGTCGCGCGCGACGGCGATGCCTTCGACCCCTCGACGGGTGGCGCGGGCGTCTCGGCCCGCGACCCGGTAAGCGACGGCTGCGACGACGAGCCACCGAAGCCCGGCACCAACCCACCCCCGTTCGTCGGTGTCGAACGGGCTCAGTTCCGCCTCGGGACGTGGGTCCGCGAGGGAAAGCCACGCCGCTCGGGTGAACTCGTCACCCGCGCGTTCCGTGGCTCGGTCGGACAGGGCGGCGACAGCGGCAGCGATCCGGTCGTCGGCATCGGTCTCCATACCGGCCGTGAGGCCCGGATCGTGACAAGCGCATCGCTCGTGATGTCCGGTGTCCCCCGACTCACCCGTCGCTCGGAGCGTGTCGCGCCACGACGGCGTAGAACGGATCGCCCCCCGGCCGTTCGCGAACGACAGTCTCGACGGCGAGCCCCACCTCCCGGCAGTAGCCCGCGACCAGTTCGGCACGGCCGTCCATCGAGGCGTTTCGCCACGCTCGGACCGCTTTCGTCGGGAACATTCGATCGGTGAAGCTCACGACGAGCACGCCACCCGGGCCGAGAACGCGAGCGAACGCGGCGAACACGTCGCTCGGGTACTGGAGATACTGGACCGACAGCGCACAGCAGACGGCGTCGAACGCCGCGTCGTCGAGCGGGAGCGACGGATCGGCGTTGAAATCGCGGACGAACCACTCGTCGAGAACGTCGTTCTCTGCGAGTTCGGCCTCGTTGAGCCCGTGTCCGACCACCCGGTCGTAGTCGGTGTCCGGGAGGTGTGACACCCAGCTCCCCATCGCATCGAAGACCCGGTCACCGGGCGAGGTCACCGAGTCGTACAGGGCCGTGAGCCGGGCGAGAAAGGCGTCGTCGGCGTGTGTGACGAACCGCGGCGCGTCGTAGAACGCCCGGTCGTCGCTCGGGTCGAGTTTGGTGCGGTCGCGGTCGGAAAGCACTACACGTCGTTGTGACTCGACGGAAAAAAACGCTCGGAGACCGCCGACACACCACGCCACCGCGACCGGACACCCCCGCCACGCACATTTATTCGTCCACGACGTAGAACGGCCGTGACCACAGGATATCGAGGACGAGACGCCGACGAGGGTGGGCAAGCGACGGCACGGGGTGTCCACGCGCCGGCCGTCGCCGTTGACGACCTCCGAAAGCGGTTCGGGAGCGGTCCCGACGCGGTGACGGCCGTCGACGGGGTCTCGCTTGAGGTCGAACGGGGGTCGGTCGTCGGCCTCCTCGGTCCGAACGGAGCCGGAAAGACGACGCTCATCAAGTCGATCCTCGGTATGGTGTTGCCCGACGAGGGCGACGTTCGGATCATGGGGGTCGACGTCCGCGACGCGCCCCGCGAGGCGTACGCACACGTCGACGCGATGCTCGAGGGCGCGCGAAACGACTACTGGCGGCTGACAGTACGGGAGAACCTGCGCTACTTTGCGACCGTCGGCGGCGTCGACCCGGACTCCGTTGCGGCGCGCCACGAACGCCTGCTCGACCGGTTGAACCTGACAGAGAAAGCCGACGAACCGGTCCGGGACCTCTCGCGAGGAATGAAACAGAAGGTGTCGCTGGCAAGCGTTCTCGCGGGGGGCGCGGACGTGGTCTTTCTCGATGAACCGACGCTCGGTCTCGACGTGGCGAGCGCCCGCATGTTACAGGCGGAGATACGGCGGTTGGCCGCCGAGACGGGGCTGACGGTGATTCTCAGCAGCCACGACATGGGCGTCGTCGAAACCGTCTGTGACCGGGTGGTCGTCGTCGCCGACGGGCAGGTCGTCGCCGACGACACCGTCGACGCGTTGCTTCAAGCCGAGGGGCACACGCTCCGACTGACGAGTCCGGGGTTCGACGCCGACCTGCTGGCGGGGTTCCGCGAACGGGTCGACGTGACGGGCGTCGAACGGCTGGACCGCGGCACACAGGTCGGCGTGACCACGGATACCGAGGGACTCTACGCGCTCATGTCGTATCTCCGTCGCCACGACGTGGCGCTCACGGCGGTCGAAAGCGTCGACCCCGGACTCGACGACGTGTTGCTCAGTCTCACGGACGGCACGGAGCAAGGGGGGCCGGAGGCGTGACGGCGGATCCGGACTCATCTGAAACCCCGCCGGTACGGCAAGCGGGCTACCTCGCCCTGTCTCGGGCCGTTCTCTACCGGGAACTGCTCGTGTTCGTCCGGTATCCCGCAAACGCCATCGGCGGCATCGTCGTCGCGCTCTTTTTTTTCGGGGTGTTGTTCTACGGCGGGCGGATGGTCGCCGGGCGTGCGCTCACCGACTCCATTGAAGGCATCATCGTCGGATACTTTCTCTGGACGCTCGCGGTCGGGGCCTACTCGTCGATATCGAACGACATCGGGAGCGAGGTGCAGTGGGGAACGCTGGAACGACACGTCATGACGCCGTTCGGGTTCGCACCCGTGGCGCTCCTAAAAGGGATTGCAAAGCTCGTCCGGACCTTTCTCACCTCCGCCGTCATCCTCGGCGTGATGCTCGTCGTGACGGGGACGACCCTCAGCGTCCACGTCCTGACCGTGACCGTCGTGGCCGCGCTCAGCGTCGCCTCGGTGCTCGGCTGTGGCCTCGCGGCTGGCGGTGTCACCGTTCTGTACAAGCGGGTCGGCAACTGGCTGAACCTGCTCCAGTTCGGGTTCATCGTCCTCATCTCCGCACCGACGTTCGACCTCGGCTGGACGCGAGCGCTGCCGCTGGCCCACGGGAGCGCCCTGCTCCAGCGGGCGATGGTCGACGGCGTTCGCCTCTGGGAGTTTCCGGCGGCCGACCTCGCGATTCTCGTCGGCGTCGCCGTCGGGTACCTCGTTCTGGGCTACCTCGTGTTCCGGTACACGAGCCGACGGGCGCGGCGGCTCGGCGTGTTGGGGGATTACTGACGAACGAGGATTCAAGACCGTCCGTGTCGTTCGTGGAGCATGCTCTCGACGGTCGATCTGAGCGGACGGACGGCACTGGTGACCGGAAGCGCGACGCGTGTCGGTCGCGAACTCCTGCTCCGGATCGCGGCGTGTGGTGCGGACGTCGTTGTCCATTACCGGACGAGCGAGGCGGCGGCGACGGCGACGGCCGAGGAGGCACGCGACCACGGCGTCGAGGCAACGACCGTTCAAGCCGACGTGACCGATCCGGACGGCGTGGACACGATGTTCGAGGCCGTCGAGGAAACGCTCGGGACCGTCGACATCCTCGTCAACAACGTCGGCAACTTCGATCCGCGCCACTGGACGGAGATCGAGTGGGACGCGTGGCGCGACGTGGTCGAGAGCACGTTCTACGGAACCGTTCTCTGTTCGCGTCGGGCGTTGTCGGGGATGCGTGACGCCGGCTGGGGACGGATCGTCAACATCGGGTTCGCGGACAGCGATCAGGGAGTTGCCCACCCGGTCAACTTTCCGTACTTCGTCGCCAAAACGGGTGTACTGATGTTCACGCGCATGCTCGCGGCCGATACGCAGGACGACGGGATCACCGTCAACGCGGTGTCGCCGTTCGCCGTCGAAAACACCGTCTCCGACGTGTCGTCGTTCCCCCGCGGTCGGGCGGCGTCGTTCGACGACGTGGCCGCGCCGATGCTCTTTTTTCTCCACGAGGATGCGGGCTACATCAGCGGGCAGAACGTCGCCGTCGACGGCGGCCGCCTAGCCGAGGGGTAGTCACGGGGCCTTCTCGGTGACCGCGACGTATCGGACGTATCCACCGGTACGGCCCGAGTCGACAGACGCCGGTGCCTGGCGACACGACAGGTACTCGTCGCCCCAGTACACTCATGAAATATGCGTCTACATTGGCATCAGCGCGACCTCAGAACACGGGATAACGCGGGGCTGGCCGCGGCGGCACAGTCGGAGACCGTTCTCCCGGTGTACGTCTACGATTCGGAGGCGTTGGGGACGATCGGAAAACGCCAACGCGCGTTTCTCATGCGGGGCGTTCGGGCGCTCAAAACACGCTACCGCGAACTCGGGAGTGACCTGCTGGTCCGGAGCGGGACGCCGGACGAGGTACTCGCGGCGGTTGCGGCGGAGTTCGACGCCGATACCGTCCACTACAACGAGCATTACCGGCCCGCGCGGCGGACGAGACAACGGGCGGTCGAACGGGCGTTGTCGGGAACGGGCGTCGACACCGACAGCCGGACTGACCTCGTGTTGGTCGATCCGGGTCGGCTCGACGAGCGATACCCCACCCACGGACGGTTCTACAACGACTGGGAGCGGGTGCCGAAATCGCGGCCGTTCGACGAGCCCAGCGACGACCGCCTTGCGGACGTGACCGACGGGACGACCGTTCCGCTGCCGGACGTCGATATCGACCTCCCGAAGGCCGGCTACACCGCCGCACGCGACCGGCTCGACGACTTTCTCGACGCCGGCATCTACGATTACAACGACACCCGAGACGATCTGGCACGGGCGGTCGAGGCGCCGACACAGGCCGTCTCCCGCCTGTCGCCGTATCTCGCGGGCGGGATGATCGGCGTCCGGGAGGTATGGGAAGACGCCTCGGCGGTGTACGATGCGGTGACCGGCGGCGAGGCGCGGAACGTCGACAAATACCGCTACGAACTCTCGTGGCGGGAACACAACTACCACCTGTTGTACCACAACCCCGACCTCGGGGAGTCGAACTACGACGACCCGCCCAACGACATCGAGTGGAGCGGTGACGACGATGCGTTCGAGGCGTGGGTGGCTGGCGAGACGGGCTATCCCCTCGTCGATGCGGGGATGCGGCAACTGGACCGCGAGGGGTACATTCACAACCGGCCGCGGCAGGTCGTCGCGAGCTTTCTCACCAAACACCTCCTCGTCGACTGGCGGCGGGGCGCGCGTCACTTCCAGCGACAACTGATCGATCACGACTACGCCCCGAACAACGGGAACTGGCAGTGGATCGCGTCGACCGGAACCGACTCCGTGGACGTGCGCATCTTCGATCCCGTGAGCCAGATGGCAAAGTACGACGACGGTGCGGCGTACGTCACGGAGTACGTGCCGGAACTGCGTGACGTGCCGGCCAACAAGATCGTCGACTGGCCGACGCTCTCGCGGGGCGAGCGAGAATCGCTCGCACCGAACTACCCACACCCGATCGTCGATCGGAACGACGGGTACGAACGGGCACAGCGAACCTTCGAACGGGCGCTTGGCAAACGCTGAACCGGGCCAGGGGCGTTCATACGGTTCTCGTATAATTTATCAGGATCCGGCGGCGATACGTACCGATGGTAACGCGAAGGCAGTATCTCGCCGGCGTCGGTGCGGGAACCGTCGCCGTCGGCGCGGGCTGTACCGGCGGTGGCAACAACGCGACGCTTCGCCTGTTGGATTGGAACTACGTGTACGCGGACGGAATCTTCGACGAGATCGAGCGAGAGACCGGCATTTCGGTCGAGCTACAGGCCGCACAGAGTTCGGCACAGAGTCTCTCGCTGTTGCGTTCGGGCCGGTCGGACCACGACCTTGTGGCGCTTGGCAACTACGCCGTGCCGCCCGCGATAGCCGACGGTCTCGTGCAACCGATCGATCTCGACGCGGTACCGGCGTACGACGACATCTTCGAGTTCGTCAAGCGAGACTACTTCCAATCGGAGGGGTCGGTGTACGGCGTCCCGCGGTCGTTCGGACAAACGCCGCTTGCGGTCAACACGGACGAAATCAGCGACGACGTGACGAGTCTTCGCGCGTTGTTCGACGAGTCGTACGGGGGCCTGATCGGCGGCCGGGACGACGCCCGCCTCCAACTGTTGTACGAGCGGGCCGCCTTCGGTTCCGAGCCGCTCAATCCGACCGGTGCCGACGAAATCGACTTCGAGGCGACCCGTCGTCGCCTGACGACCCACGTCAACCTCGCGGAGGGGCTGTGGTCGTCCGGTGGCGACTCCGAACAGTTGCTCGGGTCGGGGGAGGTGGCGATCCAACCGGTCTGGAACTACGTGATCTCGTCGATGCAGAACGAAGGCGTCCCCGTCGAACGGGTGTACCCCGACGAGGGGACGAAAGCGTGGTTCCTGCAGTTCTGTATCCCGGAGGGAGCCGAGAACGTCGACGCCGCCCACCGCTTCATTCAGGAGTGGCACGCCGGTGTGGGGTACGACTCGCTGATGGCCCCCTCGAACATCGCCGTCCCGAACGGGCGGGTGTTCAACGAGAACGACATCGACCGCGCGGCCTTCGGTCTCGACGATCCGACGCGGTTCATCTACGAGGAGCCCAAGCCGCAGTCGCTGATCAAGCGGTACCAACAGGTGTGGACCGAGGCCAAGAGCGCGGCGGGCGCGTGACCGCGTTGTGACCAGCGGCTCCTCACAGATGACCCTCCGAACGGACGGCCTGGTCAAGCGGTTCGGTGACACGACGGCGGTGGCCGGCGTCTCGCTTGCCGTCGAACCCGGCGAGTTTTTCGCCATCGTCGGCCCGTCCGGCTGTGGAAAGACGACGACCCTGCGGATACTCGCCGGGCTGGAGTCGCCGACGGCCGGCGAGGTCGAACTCGCCGGCAGAGACGTGACCGACCGGCCGCCGCGGGACCGGGAGACGAACCTCGTTTTTCAGGACCTCGTTCTGTTTCCACACATGACCGTCGCCGAAAACGTCGGCTACGGTCTCGCCCGCGACGGCGTGCCGGAGGCGACGCGCCGCGAACAGGTCGAGGAGATGCTGGAGACGGTCGGATTGTCGGGGTTCGGTGACCGGGATCCCGCGTCGCTGTCCGGCGGTCAGCGCCAGCGGGTCGCCCTCGCCAGAGCGCTCGCCAACGAGCCGTCGGTGCTTCTTCTCGACGAACCGCTCTCGTCGCTCGACCGGACGCTCCGGACCGAGATGCGGACCGAACTCCGCCGGATACAACGCGACGTCGGAACGACGTTTCTCTACGTCACGCACGATCAGGAGAGCGCGCTGAGCATGGCCGACCGGATAGCGGTGATGCGTGACGGCCGCGTCGTCGAGTCGGGGTCGCCGTCGACGCTCTACAACCGCCCGCGGACGGCGTTCGTGGCCGACTTTCTCGGAGACGCCAATCTCCTTACCGCCACGGTCCAAGGCCGGGAGAACGGCCGGGTGACCGTTGAGGCCGGCGGTGGGCGGTTCGACGCCGCTGCCGATACCGGGGTGCCGGACGGATCGGTAACGATTGTCATCCGACCGGAGGATCTCCGTCCGGGCGGCGAGACTCTCTCCGGAACGGTCCGATCCGTCTCGTACAAAGGGGCACACGAGGAGTACGGTGTTGCTCTCGACGGAGGCGATTCGGTCCGGGTACGGACCCGCGCCGACGGGGACGTCACCGTGGGGGCGACGGTTGGGCTCGACGTGCTCGACGCGTCGCTGGTGACCGAGGCGAACACGGAGGACGGCGAATGAGCGGGCTGACCGACCGGTCGTGGTGGCCATCGACACCCGCCGCCCGCGGGACGGTCGCCGACGCGGGACTGGCCGCGCTCCCGACCGCACTCGCCGTTGCGCTCGGTGTCGTTCCGCTCGGTTTCCTGTTCGTCGAGAGCGTCAGTCCGCCGGTGACGCTCACGAACTACGCGGCGCTTGGCGGGAGCGTCTATCCGGACGTCATGCTCCGGTCGCTGGGTATCGGCGTCGTGATCACCGGCATCTGTCTGACCGTCGCATACCCCGTGACCTACTGGCTCGCCCACCGGTGTCCGGCCCGCTACCGCCTCGCGCTGCTTGTTTCGTTTACCCTCCCGTTGTGGCTGAACTACGTCGTGCTCAACTACACGTGGGTGTGGATTCTCGCCGAGAACGGTCTCGTGAACGTACTGCTGACAGAGACCGGACTGGCCGACCGACCGCTGGACCTTCTTCGCGGTGGCGCGAGCGTTGTCGTCGGGCCGTTTGCACTCCCGAGCCTCTCGCTTGGCCTCGGCTTTGTCCATATCTACCTCCCCTACGTGCTCCTGACAATGTACGTCTCGATGGAACGGTTGGACTACCGGCAGGTCGAAGCGGCCCGTGACCTCGGTGCCGGCCCGGTCCGTGTCTTCCGGGACATCATCGTCCCGGAGACGTACGGCGGTGCCGTCGCGGGTGCGCTCATCGTCTACGCCCGCATCGCCGGCGCGTTCGCGACGCCACAGATCCTCGCCGCCCCGTCGGAGCAACTGATCGCCCAGGTCATCACGGCGCAGTTCTACGACGTGCTCAATTACCCGTTCGCGGCCGCGCTCTCGGTCGCGTTTCTCGCGATCGTTCTCGTCGGCTTCGGCATCGGTGCGTTGTCGAGCGACGTCCGCGCGGAACTCGGGCGGTGGTAACCCGTGGGCGAGCGCCGGTCCCCACCCACGGCCGAACACGAGCAACCGGCCGGTCGAATCGAGCGATCGGTCGACCGCCTTCACGGGGGACTCGCCGCGGTCGTCAACGGCGGCTTCTTCCGCGTCACGGTCGTTTCGACCGCAGTCTTTCTGTACCTCCCCGTCGTCGTCGTCGCGTACCTGTCGTTGTCGCCGGGGTCACAGCCCTCGATCCCACTCGACGGCGCGACGCTTCGGTGGTACGGCGAGGTGTTGACCGACACCCGGTTCGTTCGGAGCCTCGCGACCAGCACCGCGGTGGGGGCCGTCACCGCCGTTGCCGGGACCGGTCTCGGACTGCTCGCCGCCAGAACGATCGTCCGGGGACGGCTCCCGGGATGGGTCCGGGCCGGCGTCGCCATGACGGTCGCGATTCCGTTGTTCGTCCCGACCGTCGTCGTCGCCGTCGGGATCGGGATCGCCGCCGGCCGGGTCGGTCTCGGGTTCGGCCTCGGTCCCGTTCTCGCCGGCCACCTCTACTGGGTGTTGCCGTTCAGCACGTTCCTCATCGCGTCGCGGTACGCGACCCTCGACGACGGCCTCGTTGAGGCGGCCCACGACCTCGGCGCAGACGGTCCGACCGCCTTTCGAACCGTCACCCTCCCGTTGCTCTGGCCGGCACTGGTCGCGTCGGTGCTGTTCGCGTTCGCGTTGTCGTTCAACGAGTTTCTGATCACCTTCTTTCTCGCCGGGAGCGGCGTGACGACCATGCCGCTCGAAATCTACGGAAAGGTGCGGATCGGCGCGACGACCTTTCTCAACGCGGCGAGCGTTCTCGTGCTTCTCATCAGCGGCGCGGTCGCCGCGGCGGCCGCCAGTCTGGAGCCGCCGACCTGACCGTAGGGACCGGCGTCGGAGGCGTATCGGCCACGGTGGGGGGTCGACCGCGGGCGACACACCACGTGCCGTCGCTACGAGTCGAGTTCGTCCTCAACGGAGATGGTTACCGGTCCGTCGTCGCCGTCGGCGTGTGCGTCGTGGTCGTGGTCCTGACCGTACTCGTTGTCGTTGTTGTACTCGTAGCCGTCGTCTCCCGTCACATCGCGGCGTTCGGCGGGGTTCACGCCGCTGACACCGTATCCGATGAAAAAGCCCGCCGCGCTCCCGACCCCGGCACCGATACCGGCACCGACGGGACCGGCGGCGGCGCCGACTTTCGCGCCGGTTCGGGCGCCCGCGCTCGCGTACCGCTGGACGAGGCGCACGTCGTCGTCATCGTCGAGAACGGGTTGCAACAACAGTGATTCGTCGGCCATACACGCGGATACGGCTGCAGGTAATTGAGTGCCACGGCGTGCCGGCGAGGAGACCGTTACGTCTCCGCTCGCAACAGGTCGGGGGCGACGAGCACAAGCGCCAGTCCAAACAGGAGGAGTTCGGCGGCGAACGCCGGGCTGGTGGCGTAGCCAACCACATACCCTCGGACGGGGTCGGCCGGCGGCGCTGGCGGGGCGAGCGCCGGCCAGATGTAGTGATCGAGATACCGCGGAATCGCGAGCGGCAGGTCCCCGAGGAGGTGTGACAGCCAGCCGAGTGCGAGCGGGCGGCCGCGGCCGGTGGCGAGGCAAACGGCCCCGACCGCCGCGAGAACGAACACGGAGTGTCCAACGGTGTGAAACGAGGGCACGAGCCCCAGCGCCCCGAGCGGTTTGTCGACGACATCCGGGAGAAAGGCACCGACGAGAAGCACGGCGGCGGCACGACCGCGATACCCCGCGATTCGGGCCGCGAGAACGGCGAGCGCGAGGTGGCCGAGCGGTGACACACCCGACGATTCGGCGGATCGGGCTTGGCTGTTTCGGGGCGGCGGATATCCGCTGTTCCGTCCGTGCTCGGGGGCGGTCGGTATTAGTCACTGGCCCCGAACCGACGCCTATGGATCTCGAACTCGACGGCAACGTCGCACTGGTGACGGGATCGAGTCGCGGTTTCGGAAAGGCGTGTGCCCGGACGCTGGCCGCGGCGGGTGCCCGCGTCGTCTGTAACGGTCGTGACGAGGATCGACTGGCGGAGACGGTGGCGGAACTCGACGACGGCGCCGGGAACGTGGTCGGGGTCGCCGCCGATCTGACCGACCCGGACGCGGTGACCGCGCTCGTCGGGGAGACGGTCGACACCTTCGGCGGTCTCGACCACGTCGTCACGAACGTCGGCGGCCCCGCCACCCGGCCGTTTCTCGACATCGACGACACGGAGTGGCTCGACACCTACGAGTTGCTGGTGCTGAGCGTCGTCCGGGTCGTGCGGGCGGCGGCACCACACCTTCGCGACGGCGGCGGGTCGGTCGTCTCGATCACCTCCCGGACCGTGTGGGAGACGATCGAGAACTACGCCCTGTCGAACGCGCTCCGACTCGCCATCGTGGGGTTGGACGCGACGCTCGCGCGCGAACTGGCCCCGGCGGTTCGGGTCAACGCCGTCGCTCCCGGCCCGTTCGAGACCGGGCGGATCGACGACCTGGTCGAGGAGAGCATGGCGGTCGGCGCGTTCGAATCACGGGAACAGGCCCGGGAGGCGTGGCTCGGGGACATCCCTCTCGGCCGCCCGGGCGATCCGGCCGAACTCGCCGATCTGATCGCGTTCCTGCTCTCACCACGGGCGAGTTATATCACCGGCGAGACGGTTCGGATCGACGGCGGGGTGACCCGAACGCCGCGGTGATTGCGGGTCCGGCATCCACCATCGTCACGAGCGAAACGCATAGGACCGCGCGTCCCGGTCGCTTTGTATGGAACAGTCCGGACGGTTTCGGGTGTACCGCGGCGTCGAATCGGTCCCACACATCAACGTACAGGCCGTCGACGAGCCGACGCTGTACTCCGTTTATCGGTCCGGCTACACCGACAACCAGTCGACCGTCGACGCGCTCGAAACCGGGGATCTCATCGAGGCGACGCTCGCCGGCGACCCGGCGGACGACGCCGAACCGTGGCGGCTGACCGCCGTCAAGCGGGTGGGACGGGTCCGGACCGCCTTCGCGGTCGATATCGACCCGCCGGAGGTCGCCCGGAACTGCTGGACGCCCGGCGCCGGGGCACCGTCGTACACCGTTCTGACCGAGAACGGCGATCCGATCGGCGTCTGTGGTGTCCAACCTCGTGCCCCCCTACCAAACGACGGCGCGTTCGTCCCGAGCGTTCTGACCGGGCTCCTCCCCCTCGAAGCGGAGTTCGAGTCCGTCCCGGAGATCGGCGATCCGGCCATCGAAGCGCTCTTTCTCGACCCCGACCCTCCGGACGCGTCGTCGCACGCGTGGCCGTACGGCGTCGTCTTTCTGTTCACTCGGCCGTCGACAACGGTCGCCGAGGGGATCAGAGATGCCTACGACTGTCCGTTAACCGGTGATACGCGTCCGTCGTTCGATCCGTACGGACTCTGACCGCCCGCTCGGGCGAAAAAATGGCAGACCTGGCGGCCGCGAACCGCGGTGTGACTACGCGTCGTCGCCGCCGTCGGTCAGCAGGCTGACGTCGGTGTCACGCTCCTCTTCGAACTCGTCGGGCAGCCAATCGTCGTCCTCGGCGTCCGTGTCGGCCGCCGGTTCGTCGTCGGCCTGATCGTTGACCCAAGACTCACGTTCGTAGTGGTGGCACATGGTTACGTCACCCATGGATTGCTGAGGACTGGACACGTAAAACTGTTAACACGGTCGGTGGAGACGGCGGGAGGAGACGAACCCATATGATCCCCACGGCCGCAGTCGGCGCCGATTCGACATATCCGACATCGTCCACGGGCGAATGACCGCGGAGGTGGAGGGGTCTTTCTGATCGGAATGCGTATCAACTCGCTGTGGACGGTACACAGGTGGCTGCCGGTGGTGTTGCCATGCCGCGGTTGTTGCGGGAACTCGAGGCCGACCCCGAGGGCGGACTGCTCGGGTCGCGGGCGTGGTTCGGCCTTCGCGCTCCGGTGGTGGTGCAGTACTGGCGCTCGTTCGACGACCTGAACGAGTACGCTCGAAACCCGGAACGCGAGCACCGGCCGGTGTGAAGGCGTTCACCCGTCGCTCGGGTTCGCGGCACTGCTCGTTCTCGGGGACTCGCCAGTGTCGTGCCGAACGTCCTTCGGCGGTTGGGGTGGGTTCCGGGGCCACGCGTCAGTCGCTCCCGGCCCCACCCGTCTCGCTCCGTGCGCGTTCGACCGTCGCCGCCTCGTCGGTCCGTAGGTCCGAGACGAACCCGAAGAGGTCGTCGACGTCGGCGACGCCCTCCTTGACGAGATACCGGACGTATCGGTGTTTGCGGTGGAACTCCGCTTCGACGGCCTCGACCTCGCGGTCGCTCGCGTCGGCCAGTCGGTGAAAGGTGCGAATGCCGACCGAGCGGTGGCCGTCGTCGAGGTGTGGATGGGCGTAATCGAGGTCGAACCGTCCGTCCGTGTCGCGGCGCGCGACGACGTCCCAGTGGAGTGTGCGCTCGCCCTTCTTGACGACACCCGATAGGAGTCGGCCGCCCTCAAGAGCCTCGTACTCCCGTTCGCTCAGGAGTTCCACCGCCTCCGCGACGTAGCGTTCGCCGTCGACGTGGTGTGGAAACACGACGAGGTCGATTTCCCGCAGGAGGTAGGGGGCGAGCCCTTGTTCGATCACACGGTTGATGAGCGTCTCCACGTCCTCGGCGTGGGTGGTGCCGATAACACTATGCCGGTGTTCAGCGTCTCGCTGAACGTCTCGAAGGAGGCGGGCGTGTTGATCTCCGCGATCACCTCCATGTCCGGGTT
>NZ_JAQCNJ010000004.1 GCF_028275055.1 Haloplanus sp. | reverse complement strand
TACATAAACGAGATGGAGTCCGAGAGGAGCATGTTGATCTGTCGCTCCCGGGTTGAGGCCCGCGAGTACGGGATTGCGACGAGCGTCCCGAAGCCGGCGACAAAACCGATCGATCCTGCGACAAGACCGACGATGCCGATGGCAGCGGGGACCTTCAACTGCTCGATGGCCGCGACAACCGTCGGGTTCGAGATGCGGGCTCCGGTCGAAAACAGGTCCGGCGAGAGCACGCCGAAGGCGAAAAGACTGTACCCGAGGAGTGTCCCCGCAACCCACAGCGTGAGGCCCAAAAGGACGCCAACCGCGAGCGCACGGGAGAGGTAGAGTTCGACCGTCGTCGCCATCCGCGCCTGCACCAGTTTCGTCTCGATATCGTCGACGAAGTCGCCGTCGTCGTCGAACAACAACTGGTAGAGGGGGTAGAACAGATCACCGAGGCTGTCCACGCTGCGGTCCAGTCCTCGCCCGGTATCGAGGCTCATCTCAGTCCTCTCCCTCCTCGGTCACGTCGCCGAAGCCCCAGTCGTCGATGTCCGTTCCAGGGTCCTCGTCATCGGTCGCTCCGTCGTCGGTCGATTCCTCGCCGTGTTCCGGCTCGTCACCGTCCGTTACTCCGTTGGTTCCGTCAGTATCGGCCACTCCGTCATTTTCATCGCCGTTGGCCGCTCGGTCGTTTTCGTCACTCCCGGCCACCTCGTCGTTTTCGTCACCGTCATCGTCAAACACCGACGGGTCGGTATTGGTATCGGTATCGGTATCGGCTTCAAACGAGATGTCGAACCCGTTGTCCCGCGGGTCGGTGGCGTCGGTGTCGGACGGGTCGTTCGGGTCGTCCGACTCGAACGCCGGCGCTTCGTCCGCGTCGTCGAAGGTGATGCCGAACTCGTTGTCCCGCGGGTCGGTGGCGTCGGTATCGGTTGCGGTGCCGGTAGCATCGTCGGCCTCCGGATCGGCCGACAGGGCGTCGAGGTCAGCGAGCGACTCGGCGTCTGCGTCCGCGCCGACGTTGACCTCGCCCCCGTCCACCGGTCCGTCGAACGTCGGCGTCGGGTCGGGTGTCACGTCGGGCGCGGGATCGACATCCAGCAACGCCGAGTCGACGCCGCCGAAGTCCTCGCCGCGGTACGCCTCGAACAGGTCCGTCTCTGCCCGGTCGAGGATGTCCGCACACAGGTCAAGCGCCGCCTCGCTCGGGTCCGGCCGGGGAACCATCGCCTCTTTTTCAGGGTCGATGTCGATCAGAACCGACTCCATCTCACGGAGGTCCTCCAGACTGCGTTCGAGTTGGTCGTTTGCGATCAACGCGAGGATGGTCTCCTCGTCGTTGATGAACGCCTGGACCGTGGCGGCCACCTGCGTGTAGGTGTTGAGTCCGTTCTCGATGAGGTAGGCGAGAACGGCCTGTCGCTTGAACAGCTCCTCGTCGAGCGTCGACTGTGTCCACCCACGATCGAAGCGGATCTCTTCGAGGGTGTTCGAGTCGCTCATCCGGAGGAACTCGTCGGTCTCGGCCTGCCACTGGTAGACGTCTTGAACGTTGATCTCGTCGTTTTCGGCGTCGTAGAAGTTGATCTCGGTGAGGTTCTTGTTTCGTCGCACCTTCTGCCCCTCGACTCTGGTCTGGGTTTGGATCGACACCAGATCCAGCGCGGTGAACATCGTTTTCGAGACGTTGATCGGGTCGGTGGTGAACCGCTTGAGCACCTCGCCCACCGAGTCGGCGTGAAACGTCGTCAGGGTGGTGTGTCCGGTCGACATGACCTGAAAGAGGGTCCGACCCTCCTCGCCACGGATCTCGCCCATGACGATGTACTCGGGGCGCTGGCGGAGCGCGGCTTCCAGCAGGTCGAACTCGTCGACCTCGCCTTGCTCGTCGTCGGAGAAGGAGGGTCGCGTGACCGACGCCACCCAGTTTCGCTGGGGAAGTTCGACCTCGCGGGTGTCCTCGATGGAGACGATTTTGGAGTTCGAGGGGATGAACAGGGAGACGGCGTTCAACGAGGTGGTCTTTCCGGAGGCCGTCCCGCCGGCGAAGATGAGCGACTTGTTGTTCTCGATGGCGAGCCAGAGGTACGCCATCTCCTCCAGCGAGAACGTTTTCCAGTTGATGAGGTCGACGGGGGTAAAGGGGACGTCCTTGAACTGGCGGATGGTATAGTTGGTTCCGTGGTCGGACACCTCCTTGCCGAGGGTGAGTTGGGCACGGGAGCCGTCGGGGAGGGTGGCGTCGACCTGTGGGCGGCGCTTGCTGATGCCTTTGCCCGACCGCTGGGCGAGTTTGACCACGAAATCGTCGAGTTCGTCGTCGCCGTGGTAGACGTTGGTGATGATCTGTTCGTAGTCGCTGTGGTAGACGAAGACGGGTGAGTGGTAGCCGTCACACGAGATGTCCTCGACGTTGATGTCGTGTTTGATCGCGTCGATCCGCTCGTAGCCGATAAAGTCCCGTTTGAGATAATACAGTAGTTTCTCGACCTGGTACTCCGAGAGGACGCTCGCGTCCTCCGCGAGCACGGCAGGTTCGGGCCGTGCGTCGATGCCGTCGACCTCCTCGCTGGGTTCCGTCTCCGGGCGCCAGCCGAGCCGCGAGAGAAGGTGGCCGACGGTCCCGCCGGCGTCGTCAACACCGAGTTGGGAGGCGATAGAGTCGAGAAGGCCGGTTCCCGAGGTCCGTGAGTAGAGGTCGTAGCGGTCGAGCAGATCGTACGTCTCGTCTCTGATCACGGTTTCACGTTCGCTGAGCCCCCCGGCGACGCCGATCTCGGTGTATTTGATTGCGTTTTGCAGTTTCGCCGTCAGGAACTCGCGGAGGTCGTTCTCGATCGACGTGGTGTGGGGCTGGACGACGTAGTATTTTTTCTCGTTTTCCTTGCGCGACTGGAAGATGACGACAAAGGCGTACGGTTTGTTGACCCAGTACCGGTCGACCTCGTAGAAGTGAGTCTTCTTTTCCAGCGGGACCGTCTTTTCCAGATCGTACCGATTCGCGATGGTCGTGGTGCCAAGCGTCGTCCGGAAGAAGGCGTCCTCATCAAGGCTCTCATCGACTTCAACCGTCCGCTCGTCGACAACGTCGTCGAGTCGGGCCGCGAGGTCACCCGCCCCCGAGAACACGGCGTCCGTGCGGTCAGGGTCGAAACCGAGGTCGTCGCTCGGGTCGAACGGCACGACATCCCCGTTGTTGTCCGTCGGCGGGGTTCCGTCGGCGTCGTAGTAGTACTCACGCTTGTAGTCCTCCCACGTCCACAGACCCTTTATTACCGGCGTGTCGCCGGTCTGTGCCGTGGCGACCGCCTCGTTGAGGCGCGTGGCAGCCGCCTCGCCCGCGGCGAGCAACGCCGACAACTCCGAGGGGTCGAACGGGTCCAGACCCCGAGTTAGTGGGGTCGAACTGTCGAACTCCTCGGTGCCGGAGCCCTCGGCGTCATCGATAGCCATTGCACGGACCAGGAAGTTCGGATCTATAAATTCTGTTGGCCGATCTAGATCGATGATAATTGGAGTGGCGGCGGAGCGTGCGGTCGCCGACTAACCTCGAATGATTTTTGAAGGGGCCTTACATAATAACCGCTACGATAATCCATGACATTCAGTCGTAGGAAAATCGTCGCCGCCGCCGCCGGACTCGCCGGATCACTCGCGGGCTGTGCCGGGGGGGCCGGCGGTGGCGGTGGCGGTGGCGGTGGCGGTGGCGGTGGGGACTCGACGGAGACAACGACCAATACACCCGAACCGACCGCAACCGCGACAGCGACGCCTTCCGGACCGCCCGAGGACGCTCCGGTGTTCACGATCACCAACGAGAACAAGACGTTCGTGCCGATGGTCGCGGAGGTCGAACCGGGCACGATTGTCGAGTGGACCACCGAAAGCCTGAGCAGGCACACCGTCACGTCGATGGTGCCGTCGGGGTCCGAGGAGGGCCGGCAGGCGTGGAACCCGGACGTCGCCTCGGAGTGGGAGATGGACGAGAATGTCACCGTCGATCCGGTCAGTCACTACTTCGCCGAGCCGGGTGTCTACGAGTACAAGTGCGATTTCGACTTCGGCCACATCGGAGGCTGTGCTACGGTCGTCGTCGGCGATCAAGACTACGATCAAGAGATGCTGCCCTGCGAACCGCAGTAGCGGACGGATCGCGGTGCTGATACGCCCCGGTTTACCGTCGTCGAGAACACCCCGAAAGCACCGGTAAACGGACGGTGTGACCGGTCACGGGCGGATCATACAGGGTCTCGCTCCGGCGTAGCGCATATTAGATCCCCGCCACGACGGCTGCCACCCCGATGCCCGTGAGTGCGCCGGCCAGATTGACGACGCTGTTCCATGCGGCGAGGGCGCGGTCACCGTTCTCCCAGAGCCGAACCGTCTCGACGGAAAACGAGGAGAACGTCGTGTACGATCCGCAGGCACCGGTGCCGACGAGCGCAAGAACGTCAGCCCCCGCACCCAGAAAGGTGACGAGTCCGAGAACGAACGAGCCGACGACGTTGACCGTGACCGTCCCGTACGGGAACGGTCGATCCGGGGTGACACGGCCGACGTACCCGTTCGTGGCGTACCGCGCCACCGCGCCGACGGCCGCGCCGGCACCGATCAGGTAGGCCGGGGTCACGACTCGACACTCCCTGTGAGCGTCCGGACGGCCCTCCGCCCGACGAGAACGGCGGCAAAGCCGACGGCGTACGTTGAGACGGCGTAGCCGGCACCCACGAGCGCCGGTGACCGGACGAGTTCGAGCGCGAACGTGCTGTAGGTAGTAAACGAAGAGCAAAAGCCCGTTGCAGCGGCGTAGTACGTCTCCTCGGCGACGAAACCGGCGAGTTCGGCCTCGTACGCCAGTGCCCCTAGCATGAGACAGCCGGCGATGTTCACCGCAAACGTGCCGCCGAGGCCGGGAACGGTGAGGGAGACGACGTGACGGAGGCTCGCACCCGCGAACCCGCCGACCCCGACGAGAAAGACGATTTCGGCCGTCCGGACGCGTTCGACCGTCGGCATGTGATGGACGACGTTTCACACCGGGAGGGTATTAACACCGGTGCCTGCGGGTACAGCGGTGTCGACGGGGGACGGGTGGGGTGGTCCATCGTGACGCCGTCGGTCAGGAAACATCGAAGGCGGCCACAAGGAAGCGCCTACCGTCGTAGGTACCGCGGAAAATGTGGGGTGCCGGTCCCTGTTGGATCCGCGAGGTAGGGCCCCGGAGCGGTCCCGTCAGTTGCTCGTGTTGGGTTCCGTCTCGGCTTCGTCGTCGGCCGTCGTGGTAGTGGTTCCTGCCTCGTTTGTCGTGGACGCGGAACCGTCCCCCGACTCGGACCCTTCTTGCAACTCCTCCTCGATTTCTTCACGACCACGCCTGAACTCACCCATGGCCTGCCCGGTCGAGCGGGCCAGTTTGGGAATCTTGTTCGCCCCGAACAGTAAGACGAGGACGAAGAGGACGATGAGCAACTCCGGCCCGCCGGGCAGTCCGGGGAACAGTGGAACGATTGAATCGTACATCACTACGAGTAACTAGTCTATTCGCGATTATAGGCTTTTTGGACCGGCTGGCGGGTGAGACGGGGCCGCTTGGCGACCCGCAAGCGTCATATCGCGGTCGTCCAAGCATCGCGTATGATCGACACCGGTGACGCGGCTCCCGACTTCACCGTCCCGCTCGCGAACGGCGACGTTGAGACGTTCACCCTCTCCGAACACCTCAACGAGACACCGATCGTTCTCGCCTTCTTCCCCGCGGCCTTCACCGACACCTGCACGAGCGAGATGCGCTCCTTTCGCGACCGCATCGGGGAGTTCGAAGCTATCGGCGCAACGGTGTACGGCATCAGCGTGGATCTCCCGTACACGCTCAACGAGTTCCGGCGGCAGAACGACCTGCCTTTCGGCCTGCTCAGCGACGAGCGCCGGGAACTGATCGACGCATACGGCGTTGCGTCGTCGTTCCAGCCGACGGAGATTCGTGTCGCCAGACGGGCGGTGTTCGTCGTCGACGGCGACGGGACGGTGACCTACCGGTGGCTGGCTGAGACCCCGAAAGGAGAACCCGACTACGACGCGGTGCGGGAGGCGGCCGCCGAGACGGCCGGGACGACGACCTGACCACGGAAGGCCGGCGAGCCGGCAGGCCGGCAGGCCGGCGGGCTTTTTCGCGTCGGGGATCAACGAAATGGTATGGCCTCGGACGACAGCGGCGGGCGCAAGTACGATCCTGACGCCGCCCACGCCTTCCCCGACGGGAAACTGAACCGCATCCTCCCGACCGTTGTCGACGACCCCGAGGTACGGGCGTTTCTTTCCGCACAGAACGTCAATGCGGTCACGCGGAAAGGGTACAACGATCACGGGCCAAAACACATCGAAATCGTCCGGAACCGGGCGCTTCGGCTGTACGAACTGCTGAAGCGGGCCGACGTCTCGTTCAACGGCGCGGGGGATCACGGTCTCGACGAGGCCGACGAGGCGGTGATCGTCGCGCTGGCGGCGACGCTTCACGACGTGGGCCACGTCGTTCACCGCGACAACCACGCGTACTACTCGATTCCGCTCGCGGCCGACATGCTCGACCGCCTGCTCACGGAGTGCTACGACACGGCAGGGGTCGTGGAAATAAAAGCCGAGATACTCCACGCCATCCTGTGTCACCACACCGACGAGGACCCCCTGACCCGTGAGGCGGGTGTTATCCGTGTCGCCGACGCGCTAGATATGGAACGTGGCCGGTCGCGTATCCCATACGAGAAGGGTGGCCGGGGGATCAACACCCTCTCAAGCCAGGCCATCCGCAACGTCACGTTACGGGAAGGCGAGGACAGAGCGGTGCTCGTCGAGATCGAGATGGGCAACGCCGCCGGTGTTTACCAGGTCGACGGCTTGCTGAAGGCCAAACTCGACGAGTCTCTACTCGAGGACCACGTCCGCATCGTCGCCATCAACACGAAAGAGGAGAGCGGACTGGTCGAGCGGATCGAACTCTAATCCGACGGTGTCTCGGCGGTGACACCGTCGAGTTCGAGCGAGCCACCGAGCGTCCGGTTCGGGTACGGGAAGTTGATGCCCTCCTCGTCGAACCGTTCTTTGACCGCGGTGACGTACTCGCCACGGGTCTTGACGAAGTCGGCCCGACTCGGGTCGCCGATCCAGACCCGGGATTTGAGCACCACCGAGGAGTCGCCGAGTTCGGTCAGACGAACCGACGGCGTGGGGGTTTCGAGGATCTCGGGGTGAGCGTGGGCCTCCTCGATGATGATCTCGTTCGCTCGCTCGATGTCGTCGTCGTAGCCGATGCCGAAAGGGACCTGCAGGCGGAGTTGGCCCTTGGCGACCGGGTTCTTGATAACGTCGTTGGTGAGCTGTGAGTTGGGGACGGTCAGCAGTTCGTTGTCGAACGTCCGGACCCGGGTGACCCGGAAACTGATGTCCTCGACGATGCCGGAGTTCCCCTCCCACTCGATCCAGTCGCCGATCTTGAACGGCTTATCGGTGAAAATGAAGATGCCGGCCACGAAGTTGGAGAGCACGTTCTGCATCGCCAAGCCGATGGCGAGTGTTGCCGCCGCGGCCACCGTCGCGAGCGACTGGAGAAAGTTGCCGTAGCCCGCAAAGCCGAAGGCTACCGTGACGCCTGCGAAACCGACGATAGCCAACGCGAGTTTCCGGAGCGGGCGGCGGGCGTGAACCTCCAACCCCCGGGCGTCCATCAGCCGGTCGAGTACGGGGATGGCGAGAAGACGGCCGAGAAAGTAAACGACCAGTAGCGCGATTAAAAAGGAGATGGCAGCGCCGATCGATTCGGCGTAGGGAATCCCGTTCGCCCCGAGGAGCCGGGCGATTGCACCGCCCCCGTCGGCTTGGAGCGGTGGCGCGTTCATCGATACAGCACCGCGGTGTTGCCGCGCGTCTCGACGAGGGTCGCGTCGGTTCGCTCTGCGAGATCGGCCGCCAGTGTCTCCACGTCGGTCCCGCCACGGGCCGCCCGCAGGAACTTCACCTTCACCAGATCCCGGTCCCGCAACTGCCCGTCGAGTTCGTCGACGACGGCGTCGACGCCGGCTTTCCCGACCCAAACCGTCACGTCGAGGTCATGGGCCCGCTTTCTGAGCGCTTGCGTATCCATACCCCTCACTAAACCCGAATCGGTTTGAAAGTTTATATTAACCGTGGGTCGTGGCTCCCGGTCAGTCGTAGGGGTAGCGGGCCGTCGCGCCACAGTCACACCGGACGACGACGTGGCCGTCTGCGAGTCTGACGCGGGTGTTCCGGCCGGGCCGGCGGTAGACATCACAGGCCTCGCAGGTGAACCGCCGGAACGTCTCGGGGAGCGAGAGTCGGTTTCGCTCGGCGATCCGACGGGCCAGACGGACGTACTCGCGTGACCGATCGTCGTTGCCTTCGGCGGCCGCGGCGCGGGCGAGCGCGGCCAGCCGATCGATCCGTTCGGCGGCGATGCCCATGGGCGAACCCCGCCGCGGGGTAGCAAAGGCCTTGCGACAACGATAGGATCAAGACAACCACCACACAATCGGCCGGGCGTGCGGGTGCTGAACTATCTCGAACTCGAGGGGCGACTGGACCGGAGCGGCATCGGAACCGCGGCCGACCAGCAACGCGCCGCCCTCGCGACGACCGACGTGTCCGTGGTCACGTCGCCATGGCGGGGCGGGTCGCCACCACGGGCAGTCGTCGCCGGCCTCCGTGGCCGGGGCGCGTTCCGCCGATACGACATCGCACACTGCAACATGATCGGGCCGGGGACCGTCGCCGTCGCCCGCCACGCCAAACGGACCGGCACGCCACTCGTTCTCCACGCCCACGTCACCCGCGAGGATTTCGCCGAGAGTTTTCGGGGGTCGACCAGCCTCGCCGGCCCCCTCGGGCGGTACCTCCGGTGGTTTTACTCGCAGGCCGACCTCGTTCTTTGTCCGAGCGCGTACACGAAGCGAATCCTCGAATCCTACCCCGTGGACGCGCCGATTCGGCCGGTCACCAACGGCGTCGACACCGAGTCGCTTGAGGGCTTCGAGGCTCTCCGGGGGGAGTACCGCGGGCGGTTCGACCTCGACGGGCCCATGGTGTTCAGCGTCGGCAACGTCTTCGAGCGGAAGGGAGTCTCGACGTTCTGTCGGCTCGCCGAGGAGACCGATTACGAGTTCGTCTGGTTTGGCCCGTACGATACGGGGCCACAGGCTTCGGAGACGGTGCGACGGTGGACCTCGAACCCGCCCGAAAACGTCACCTTCACCGGCTGGGTCGACGACAAGCGCGGCGCGTTCGCGGCCGGCGATATTTATTGTTTCCCAACCAAAACGGAGAACCAAGGCATCGCGGTGTTGGAGGCGATGACCTGTGGTAAGCCGGTTGTTTTGCGGGATATCCCCGTCTTCGAGGAGTTCTACACCGACGGCCACGACTGTCTGAAATGTTCGACCCGCGCCGAGTTCCGCGACGCGCTGGACCGACTGGCGACGGACCCCGACCTACGGGAGCGACTGGGTTCGAACGCCCGCGAAACGGCGGCAAAACACTCGCTGGATCGGGTCGGCACAAAACTCGTCGCGGCATATCGGAGCGTTCGGGACACGGCGTGATCGGAGCGCGCGAAGTCACAAACGATTAACGGCTCCTTGTCGAATCGAGAGCAATGCGCTCGGTCGCCGCCTTCACCGACACGTACCTGCCGACCGTTAACGGCGTCACCTACACGGTCAAATCGTGGCGGGACCGCTGGGCGGACCGTGGCGGTCGGATGGACGTGGTCTACCCGCGGACCGACGGCTACGCCCCCCGCGCCGGCGAATACCCCGTCCGGAGCCTCCCCTTTCCGTTTTATTCGGGCTTCCGGTTGGGTACGCCGTGGGTCCCACGGCGAACCCGGGATGTCGACATCGTCCACGCTCACACGCCGTTCGGGGTCGGCCTCGCGGGGTTGTGGCTAGCCCGAACGCGAGACCGGCCGCTGGTCGCGTCGTACCACACGCCTTCTGCGGAGTACGCCGACTACGTCGCACCCGCCGCGGCGGTCGAACGCGCCATCGAGGGCGTGAGCGAGCGCTACGAGCGCTGGTTTCTCAACCACGCGGACGCCGTACTCGCACCCAGCGAGGCGGCCGCGGCCCACCTGCGAGAGGTGGTCGGCGTCTCGGCGCCCGTGACCGTCGTCCCGAACGGGATCGACACGGACCGATTCCGCCCCGTCGACACCGACGCGTTCCGGGCGCGCTACGGTCTCGGCGACCGACCACTACTCGGTTACACCGGTCGTCACGGCTACGAGAAGCGACTCGCCGACCTCATCGATGCCGCGGCGACCCTCGACGCGACGGTCGTGTTCGGCGGCGACGGCCCAGCCCGCGCCGAGTTGGAGGCACGGGCAGAGGAACGCGGGGTCGACGCCCGCTTTCTCGGCTTTCTCGACCGCGACGAACTCCCGGCGTTTTACACCACACTCGATCTCTTCGTCTTTCCGAGTCCGATCGAGACACAGGGACTCGTCGCACTGGAGGCGAACGCCTGCGGGACGCCGGTGGTCGGCGCCGACGACGGCGCACTCGCCGACACCATCGAGGACGGCGTCACCGGCTACCACTTCGAGACGGGGGATATCGACTCGCTCCGGACGTCGATACGGCGGGCACTCGACACACGGACGTCACTAGAGAACTCCTGTCTCGCACGCCGGGAGGACCACGGCGTCGGCCGGGCGGTCGACCGCATCGCCGAGGTGTACGACCGCGTCTCACAGTAACGCAGCCGCTCGTCAGTCGTCTTCGATTGCCTGTGCGATGCGTTGCAGCTGTCGGGTCGCGTCGCGGACCTCGTCGCGAAGCTGTCGGACCTCGCGAACGAGTTCCTCGTTGCCGACCGACTCCTCCTCGCCGCCGCCACCCATGCCCGGCGGACCGCCACCACCCATGCCCGGCGGACCGCCACCACCCATGCCCGGCGGACCCCCGCCGCCGCCCATCATGCCGCTCATCATCTGTGCAAAGGGATTGCCACCCTCGCCGCCGCCCATCATCTCCTCGGGGTCGGGCCGGTCACCCTCCTCGCGTTCCTCGGCGCGGCGCTCGCGGATCTCCTCGACACGCTCGCGGAACGATTTCTCTTCGCTGTCGCCATCTCCGTCGGTTTCGCCCGTGTCAGGCTCGCTCGCGTCCGGTTCTGGCTCGTCGCCGGTGTCATCGTCTGCCATGGCGTTCGATTCGGAAGCCACGCCGAAAAGGGTTGTCGTCTACCCGAACGCGCCGAGACGCGACTGGAGGCGACGGCGGGTACCACCCGTTCGGACCTCGTAGCCAACCAAATCGCGCAGGTCGACGGCGTAGGTGCCGGCACCGGCATCGAGAACGAGCAGTCGGCCCTTCGTCCCCCGGACCCGCCCCGTCGCCAGCGTCTCGGCGACCGGCCGCTCCGAGAGGTCGAGACCGTAGTCGAAATCGAACCGCTCGATCGGGTCGAAGTCGTCGAGAAGGGTCTCCCACGCTGCCTCGTCGACGGATCGGCCGAGACCGGCGCGTTTCTTAGCCACCCCGATCCGGTCCGGGATCCGCTCGGCCACTCCGGCTTCGATGTCGCGGGCGATCCGGCCGTTCTCGACGGTTCGGACGTGCGCGCCGCGGTCGGCCCCCTGTTCGCGGAGGCGGGTCTCCAATCGCCACGCCTTCGTGACGCCCACTTTGAACGTATCGGTCGCGAACGCCGCGAGGTAGACAGCGTGGTCGTCGAAACAGTCCATCTCGTCTTTGAGACAGGTACCCCTACACTTGGCACAGACCCACGTCGAGTCGTGTGCCGGGCAGTATGGGGCGTTCTCGTCGTCGCAGGGGCGGTGACCGTCGCCGGTCACGACGCCCGCACAGCGGCGGTCACCGAGTCGGTAGTCGAGGTCGGTTCCGGTGTCGAGCGAAACGTACTCGAGGTCGGCGGCGTCGTCGGACTCATCGGTCGATGCGTCGCTCAGGAGGAGACCGCAATCGCTCGCGTCGTACCCGACGATCTGCACGCTGGCACCTTCGCGGGCGGCGAGTAAAGACGTGTCTATGCGAGTTCGTCGATCAACTGCCGGGCCGCCCGGCGGACGGCGTCGTCGCTCGATTCGGGCGGCTCCCACCCGAGGCCGGCGAGTTTCTCGATCGAGAGGCGCATCCTCGGCACGTCGCCGGTCCATCCGCGGTCGCCGCCGGTGTACGCGTAGGTCGGATCGAGACTCATCTCCTCGCTCACGATGTCGGCGATGCGGGTGACCGACGTCGTCGTCCGGGAGCCGAGGTTGTACGTGTTGAGCGGCGCGTCCGCGCCGTCGACGACGTGACAGATGGCGTCGACACAGTCCTCAACGTGGAGGTAGGACTTCTCCTGTCTACCGTCGCCGAGAATGGTGAGCGTCTCGGGGTCGTCGAGGAGTTTCTCGATAAAGTCGGGGACCACGTTCCCGCGCTGGTGTGGCCCGACGATGTTGGCGAAACGGAAGACCCACGACCGGATGCCGTGGGAGTGGGCGTACGTCGACACCAGCCCCTCGTCCGCGAGTTTGCTCGCGCCGTACTCGCTGATCGGTTCGAGGGGGGCGTAATCCTCCGGTGTGGGTCTTGGAGCCTCGCCGTAGACGGTCGAGGAGGAGGTGAAGACGAACCCCGAAACATCCACCTCGGCGGCGCGTTCGAGCAGGTTGTACGTCATCTCGGTGTTCTCCTCGAACAGCCGACGGGGGTCGGCATGGTTCGTGTCGGTGTGGGCGGCGAGATGAAAGACCACCTCCGTGTCCTCGGTGACCACACGGGCGACGTCGTCGTCGTCGGTCACGTCGGCCTCAACGAGGGTCGCGCCGTCGGGGACGCGGTCCGGGTCGCCTTTCGAGCAGTCGTCGGCGACGATCACGTCGTTGTCGTCGACAAGCCGTGCCGCGAGGTGCGACCCGATGAGTCCCGCTCCTCCGGTGACGACCACCCGCCGGTCGGTGAGGTGCATGCTAATGACACGCCCGACCCGGCTCAAATGTGTTGTGATCCGGGCGACCCCGTGACACCCGACGCGTTCCGAAACCCGTTACCCCCTCGGTGTTCTTTCTCGGCGTATGCACGAGTCAACGGAGGTCGTCGTGTTGCGTCTGGGGCACCGCCCCGGCCGCGACGACCGGATGACGACACACGTCGCCCTGACGGCGCGGGCGCTCGGTGCCGACCGGGCGATTCTCGTCGGCGAGGCGACGCAGGCCCGCGAGACGGCGGCGGACATCACCGACCGCTTCGGCGGCCCGTTCGACGTGACGGTGACCGACTCGTGGCGGCCGACCCTGCGCGACTGGGACGGGACGGTCGTCCACCTCACGATGTACGGTGAACCGGTCGAGTCGGTGACGGACGATATCAGAGAGCGGTTCGCCGGCGACAACGGCGACGACGGCGACGGTGACGGCGACCCCCTGTTGCTCGTCGTCGGTGCGGGGAAGGTCGACTTCGAGGTGTACGATCACGCCGACTGGAACGTGGGTGTAACGAACCAGCCCCACTCCGAGGTGGCGGCGCTCGCGGTGTTTTTAGACCGCCTGTTTGAGGGACGGGAACTGGATAAAGAATGGGTAGACCCGGAGCTGCGGGTGATTCCGCAGGCGGCCGGAAAGTGGGTCGAAGAGGTCGACGACGGGTAGTGGATTCGTTGCGTAAGAACCCTTATGCCGCCAACAGTCTAATACTCGCGTATGGACCCCGCCGCACTCCAACTCGGTCTCCCGTTCGGGTCGCTGTTTCTCGGTCTACTCGTGTTGACACTCGCAATCGTGACCGTCTACCAGATGGTCGAAATCGTCGACGCCTACGAGAAAAAGGCGTTGACGGTGTTTGGCGAGTACCGCCGGCTGCTCGAACCGGGGATCACGTTCATCCCACCGTTCGTCTCACGGACGTACTCGTTCGACATGCGGACCCAGACCCTTGACGTGCCGCGGCAGGAGGCGATCACGCGGGACAACTCCCCGGTGACCGCCGACGCCGTCGTTTACATCAAGGTGATGGACGCAAAGAAGGCGTTTCTCGAGGTCGACGACTACAAGATGGCGGTGTCGAACCTCGCCCAGACGACACTGCGTGCGGTGCTTGGCGACATGGAACTCGACGACACGCTGAACAAGCGCAACGAGATCAACGCCCGCATCCGTGAGGAGCTCGACGAACCGACCGACGAGTGGGGTGTCCGCGTCGAGTCGGTCGAGGTCCGCGAGGTCAACCCCTCGAAGGATGTCCAACAGGCGATGGAGCAACAGACATCCGCCGAGCGCCGGCGTCGGGCGATGATCCTCGAAGCACAGGGTGAACGCCGGAGCGCCGTCGAAAGCGCCCAAGGTGAAAAACAGTCGAACATCATCCGTGCACAAGGTGAAAAACAAAGCCAGATCCTCGAAGCGCAGGGTGACGCCATCTCGACGGTGTTGCGTGCAAAGTCGGCCGAGTCGATGGGTGAACGGGCGGTTATCGACAAGGGAATGGAGACGCTCGAGCGCATCGGACAGGGCGAGTCGACGACGTTCGTGCTCCCCCAGGAACTCACGTCGCTGGTGGG
>NZ_JAQCNJ010000101.1 GCF_028275055.1 Haloplanus sp. | reverse complement strand
AACCCGCATTCGGACCCATCTCGAGGACCGCGGCATCACCGCCGATTCGAACGCGTTCCGCATCGTCGACGCCTCGGGCGCACCGGGCGACGACGATCCGATCGTCCACCGTGTCTCCTCACCGGCTGATCTCACCAGCATGGGTGTCGAGTTCACCGAGGCCGTCGACGGGATGGGGACGCCCGACCGCCTCCGACTCGGCTTCGTCTCCATCTCGACGCTCCTCCAGTACGTCGACTCCGAGCGCGCGTTCTCGTTTTTGCACGTTCTCTCCCGGCGAGCGAGCGCCGCCGGCTATCTCGGCGTCTACAGTATCGACCCGACGACCCACGAGGATCGGTTCGTGAACGTCGTCACCTCGATTTTCGACGCCGTTATCGAACTTCGGGAGGTCGACGGTGACCGAGAGGTCCGGATCCGAGGGCTTCCCGACGTCGACGCCGAGTGGACGGCCTTCCCCTACTAACCGTCCGAATCGACGTCGTGGCCGTACACCGCGCGGGCGACCGCCGCCGACAACGTCCCGAGACGCAGGTCCCGAGCGACGGCCGCCGCGTCACGGTCGGTTGGATCACCGAACCCGCCGCCACCCGGCGTGCGAACGCTCACCACGTCGCCCGCGTTCAGGTCGTGTGTCGCCTTGCCAGCGATCCCGGTCTCGTCGCCGTTGGCCCGAACCAGGCGGTCCGCGCCAGCGCTCCCGGGGTCGCCACCGGCGACCCCATACGGCCGGTGTCGCCGCCGGTCCGCGAGCAGGCTGAACACCACGTCGTCGGTCAGGACCTCGATATCCCGTCTGAGTCCCAGCCCGCCACGGAACTCGCCGGCGCCGCCTGACTCCGGCCGGTACTCGTAGCGCCGGATCCGGAGCGGGTATGTCGTCTCCAACACCTCGGCCGGCGTGTTCCGTGTGTTGCTCATATGGACGTGAACACCGTCCATTCCGTCGGCACCGGCCCGCCCACCGAACCCACCCCCCACCGTCTCGTAGAAGGCAAAGGGCTCCCCCTCGCGGTCGGCGCCGCCGAAGGTGACGCTGTTCATCGTCCCTTGGCCGGCGGCGACCGCTCGCTCCGGCGCTTCCAGACCGAACGCGCCGAGTAGCGCGTCGACCACCCGTTGCGAGACCTCCAAGTTCCCGCCGACGACCGCCGACGGCGGCTGTGCGTTCACGATCGATCCCGCCGGCGCTCGGATCTCGACCGGCCGGTAAGTTCCCGCGTTCGGTGGCACGTCCGGATCGGTTACGCAGCGCACCGCGTGGTACGTCGCCGAGGCGGTCACCGCAAGGGGTGCGTTGATCGGCCCGGCCACCTCGTCGCTCGTCCCCTCGAAATCGACGACGACCCTGTCACCGTCGACCGTCACGGCGACTGCGATCCGGAGGTCCTCGTGGCCCAGTCCGTCGTCGTCGAGATAGTCCTCGAATCGGACGGTCCCGTCCGAGAGCTTCTGGATTTCGGCGCGTATCCGTCGCTCGGCGTACGCCTTGATCTCGGTCGTCGCCGCCCGGACCGTGTCGAGACCGCGTCGGGCCACGAGTTCGCGGAGTCTGTCGACGGCCGTTCGATTGGCCGCCCGCTGAGCGCGGAAGTCGCCCCGTCGCTCCTCAGGCGTCCGCACGTTGGTCAGCAGCAGGTCGAACACGTCCTCGACGGGGTTGCCGCCGTCGTAGAGTTTCACCGGTGGGACGCGAAGCCCCTCCTGATAGATGTCCGTCGAGTCGGCCGCGACGCTTCCCGCTTGGGCGCCGCCCACATCGGCGTGATGCGCGCGGTTCGCCGCGACCGCCACCAGTTCGTCGTCGACAAAGACCGGCGTTACGAGCGTCATGTCCGGCAGGTGTGCGCCCCCGTGGAACGGATCGTTCAGGAGGATCGCGTCACCCGGCGACAACGACGACGGGGGAAACGCCTCGATGGCTGCCGTCACCGAGTATGGCATCGCGCCGAGATGAACCGGAATGTTCTCGGCCTGGCTGATCAGCTCCGCTCCCTTCTCGCCGTTCACGACATCGAACAGCGCACACGAACAGTCCCGTCGGTCCTTGATGTTCGGCGAGTACCCCGTGCGCACGAGCGTCGCGTTCATCTCCTCGGCGACGGCGATGCAGGCGTTTCGCAACACTTCCAGCGTAACGGGGTCGATCCCGTTTCCGGTCTCGCTCACGGCTCGATCACCACGTTACCGACGTCGTCGACCCTCGCGTTCGCGCCGGACGGGACGACGGCCGTGCTCTCGGCACCCTCGATCACGGCAGGACCGTCGAGCGTCGCCTCCGGCCCCAGCGCCGATCGATCGTAGACCGGCGTCTGATCGGTCGTCCCACCGATCGTCGCCCGCCTGACCGTTCTGGGATCGGGGTCGACAGTCCCGCCGTGGTCCGTCGACAGCGCCGGCGGATCGACGATTCCACGCGCGCGGAGCCGGATCGTCACCAGTTCGACCGGTTCCTCCGGCGTGGCGTGTCCGTACCGACGCTCGTGGCGGTCATGGAACCGATCTGCGACGGCCGTCAGGTTCCGTTGTCCGAGACTTCCCTCGGGAACCTCGACGCGGAGGTCGAACGACTGTCCACGGTACCGGAGGTCGACCGCGCGTTCGATCCGCTGTCGGGCGGACGGGAATCCCTCGGCCTCCAGACGCTCCGCGGTCTCCGCTTCGAGTCGATCAAAACGGGTGGTCAGTTCGGCCGGGTCGACCTCAGCCCACGGCCGGACCGCGGAGACACCCTCCTCGTGGACCGCATCGCTGATGAGTAGCCCGAGCGCCGAGAGAACGCCGGCCGACTTCGGAACGACCACGCGGGGCACACCGAGCTTCTCCGCGAGTTCGGCGGCGTGGAGCGGCCCAGCTCCGCCGTACGCGACGAGCGTGAACCCGCGGGGGTCGTGGCCGCGTTCGACGGAAACGACCCGCAGTGCACGTTCCATGTTGGCGTTGGCCACGTCAACGATTCCGCGGGCAGCGGCCTTGACGTCCAGTCCGAGCGGATCGGCGACGGACTCCCGGACCGCCTCGCGGACCGCCGCCTCGTCCACGCTCCTCTGGAAAAACGTTCCGGGGTCGATCCGCCCGAGCAACAGGTGGGCGTCGGTCACCGTCGGGTCGGTTCCGCCGTGACCGTAACAGATCGGACCGGGATCGGCCCCGGCGGACCGGGGGCCGACGCGGAGGCTCCCGCCGCCGTCGACCCACGCGATCGATCCGCCACCCGCGCCGATGGTGTGGATATCGACCATCGGCACCGTCACCGGGTAGTCACCGACCTGTCCTTCGGTGGTGACGACCGGGTCGCCGTCGCGCACCAGCGACACGTCACAGGAGGTGCCACCCATATCCATCGTCAACACGTCGTCGTAGCCCCCCTCACCCGCGACGTGTGCCGCTCCACGGACCCCGGCTGCCGGCCCCGAGAGAAGCGTATCCACCGGCCGTTCTCGGGTCGCGGCCGCCGATGCGACGCCGCCGTTCGACTGCATGACCGTCACCGAAGCAGGGACGCCGGCGTCTGCGACGCCGTCCTCCAGTCGGCCGAGATACCGGTTCAGCACCGGCTTGAGCGCGGCGTTGATCGACGTGACCAGCGTCCGTTCGTACTCCCTGATCTCCGGCAACACCTCACTGGACAGGGATAGGTCACCGTCGACGCCCTCCTCGCGGAGTATCTCCGCCATCCGGCGCTCGTGGGCGTCGTTCTCGAACGCGAAGACGAAGGCGACGGCGACGCTCTCGGCGTCGCTCTCGCGGATCGTTCGGGCCACCGCTCTGGCGTCGTCCTCGTCGAACGGTTCGATGACCTCTCCCCGGCGGCCGAGGCGTTCCGCTACCTCGAACCGACGGTCTCGACGGACGATCGGCGAGGGGGGCTGAGCGTGCAGATCATAGAGGTCGGGTCTGGTCTGTCGACCGATCGCGACAGCGTCGCGGAACCCCTCGGTCGTGACAAGCGCCGTCTCGGCCCACTCACGTTCAAGCAGCGCGTTCGTCGCGACGGTCGTCCCGTGGGCGAAGAACCCGACCGTCCGCGGATCGACCCCTGCATCGACCGCCGCGGTTACCCCGTCAAGAACACCCTCGTCGGGCGACTCGGGTGTCGATGGCACCTTCAGTACCGTGATGCCGTCGCCGTCGGCGACGACGACATCGGTGAACGTCCCACCGACGTCGACACCAAGACGGACGTCGGTTACCATACCCGTTTCTCTGTGGGTTCTCGGGTATAAATCTCCGGCCGAGGCGGCAAATTGAAGCGACCGGCCTCCCAAACAGTTGGTATGAGCACGAACGTGCCGCAACTGGAGGATCTCGGTCGAGAACTCGGCGAAGCCATTGCGGACTCGCCGGCACACGAGCGGTTCGAGGAGGCGCAGGCGGCGGTTCAAGATGACACCGACGCACAGGAGAAAATCGCCGAGGTCGAACGGCTTCGCGACGAGTTCGTCGCCGCCCGTGAAATGGGTGAGGCGACACAGGAGCAGATCCGGACGCTCCAGCGCGCCCAGAACGAACTCCACGAGATGCCCGTTATGGAGGAGTTCCTCAACGCACAGGACGCCCTCCAACGCCAACTCGAAGAGATCAACCGCTCCATCTCCGACCCCCTCGCGGTCGACTTCGGCGGCGAAGCCGGTGGCTGCTGTCAGGACTGATCGGTCGCCGAACCCGACCCGCAGACCGCCCCGGACGCGATAGTTCGGTGGCCCGGCAGGTCCAACCAACCCGAGCCTCGGCCGGCGACGGCCGGTCCGTGATCCCACGCGTTTCTACCGGCTGGAACTCGGAGGCGACTCCTGCACGACCGTGCGGTCAGTCGAACCGTGTTTTCGGCCGATAAAGGCGGTGCCGACTCCGGACACGCCGTGGCCGAGCCGTGGAGGCCCACAGCCGACCGGGCCGCGTGGTCAAGAGCGGTTCGGGGGCTGAGGTGTGTGCCACCGGAGCGGAGAGAACAGTCGACCGTGCCACACGCCACGGATCCCCGCTAGCCCCTCGCATTCATACCCGATAGCGGGACCACCACACCCCATGCTTGCCATCGCCGGAGGCAAAGGCGGGGTCGGTAAGACGACAACTACGCTGGGACTGTCGACGGCGCTTGATGCCCCCGTCGTCGTGGCCGACGCCGACCCGGACATGCCCGACCTGCACGCACTCGCGGGCGTCGACCGCGAACCGACGCTTGCCGACCTTGACGCGGCCGGCGTTGACGCCGTGGCACAGCCACACCCCGCCGAGCCGGCGGTTTCCCTGTTGCCCGCCCCGCCCATCGACGAGGCCGACGCGGTCGACCGGTCGCTGAGGCGGCTCGCGGCGGCCGACCGTCCCTCGGTCGTCGACTGTCCCGGTGGCGCTGGCCCCGACGCCGCCGCGCCCCTCCGTGTAGCCGACACCGCCGTTCTCGTCACGACACTCTGTGCGCCCGCCCTCCGCGACGCGGCCAAAACGGCGGCCATCGCCCGGACACTCGGCACGCCGGTTCGGGGTGTGGTGCTGACACGGACGCGGGCGGCCCCCGACGCGGTTGCCGAACTCCTTGGCTGTCCGATTTTGGTATCGGTGCCCCCGACTGACCCCCCGATTCTCGGCGACGACGCGGTCCGTGCCGCCTACGACCGCCTCGGCCACACGCTGGGAGAAGACATAACATGATCCCCGGTCTGAGTACCACGTATGGCATCTCGTCTCCCGACCGGCATCTCCGTCCTCGACAGACGACTCGACGGCGGAATTCCGCCCGGGAGCATCCTGCTTTTGAGTGCCGATCCGGCCAGTCAGTCCGAGTCGTTGCTGTACGAGATCGCGGCTGCACGGGGGACGCTGTACGTGACGACCGTCCGCTCCGAGCAGGCGGTTCGGGACGCAGTCGACCGCTACCGTGGGGGGATCGACCGCCTCTCGGTTCGCGACGCCGGCACATACCCACCGATCGACAACGCCACCCGATTGGTGAAAGACCTCCCCGAGAGCGCGAACCTGATCGTCGACGTGGTCGACCCATTGGAGGACGCCGAACCGACCCGGTACCGGACCTTTCTCAACGAACTGCAGACGCATATGGTCAACACGGGATCGATCGCGGTTTTGCACGCGATGCACGGCGAGGACACCTCGAACCGGTCGCTCACAGAGCACATGGCCGACGTGGTGTTCGACCTCCGAACCGACACTTCGGGCTCACAGATCGTCAACCGACTCGCGGTCCCGAAGTTCCGGGGTGGGAGCGCCCTCGAGGAGACCATCAAACTCAAACTCACTGACGGGGTCACCATCGACACCAGTCGCGACATCGCCTAAACGGCGAGATAGCCGCCGGTTGCGACGGTGACGACAACGGTGACGAGGACCCAGAACCGCGGATCCTCGAACGTGCTGCCGGTCGATCCCTTGCCGAAAAAAAGGTAGCAAAAGTACACCGCTATCGGCGAGAGTCGAAAAAGGGGACTCGCCGTTACATCCAGCCCGTACCGGAGTGCGACCGACAGCGCGACGGCACACCCTGCGGCAACGGCCGCGACCCGGAGGTCAGACACGGCTTCGGCCGGGAGGTCCATACCGCCGAAACAGCCGGCTGGTACAAGAGTTCGGTGGTTACCCGTCGAGGTCGCCGCCCTCTTCGATCTCCTCCACAATCTCGTCGGCGTCGACATCGACGTCTTCGAGCGCATCCTCGACGTCCTCGCCGCCGGCACCGCCCATGCCGCCCATCATACCGCCCACCGAGCCGCCCTCGATGGTCTCCTGAATAATAACCCGGTCGAGGCCGAGCTGCTTCGTGACCTGCTGAGCGATCTGTTGTTTCTGAAAGAGCCACTGCTGGTTCATGGTCATCTGGGACGTGGCTTCGATGTACAGTGTCTCCTTTTCGACCGTCTGCATCTCGGTTTCGTATTCGGGGGCGTCCTCGTCGTCGGACTCGACCTCGACCGGCCGCTCCTCTTCGACCTCGTCGGTCTGGACCCACACCTCCGGCGTGTGGTCGAGGTACATGCTGAGCAGGCCGCGAGCGCGGTCCGCGAGGTCGTCGACAACGTTGGCGATCTCGTACTCGTATTCGAGGTCCTCGCCGGCCAGTGGGTGATTGAAATCGACGCGGGCGCGCCCACCCACGATCGTCTCGATGCGGCCCTGCTGGCCGTCGACGGTCACGGGTGCGCCGGGATAGCGGTCGTCCTCGTCGATCTTCTCGGCGCTGATGGTCCGCACGTCGTCCGGGTCGAACTCGCCAAACGCCTCGACGGAGTCGATGTGAACGGTGCCCTCGTCGCCGATACCTTTCCCGATCAGATCCTCGTCGACCGCTTGGAAGAGGTGGCCGGCGCCGATAGCAACGGTTCGGGGTTCGAACTCGTGGCCCTCCTCGTCGATGCCGGCTTCCTCGGCGATGTCCTCGCTTGTCGTGTCGACGACCTGGTCGTCGCCTACGGTTCGGATGGTGTATTCCAGTTCGACGAAGTCGCCCTCCTGCAGGCCGGTGGCCTCGTCGGTCTCGCTGGCTGTCTCCGCGTCGGGATCATCGGCCGCGTCTGCGTCGACCGGCTCGTCGGCCGATTCGGCCTGTTCATCACTCATACACGCTACAACTCCCGTGCGACCCTTAAGAATCACGTTTCACACCGCGAGCCACGACTCCGGTGGCTTTTTTCCGACCCCTCGCCACGACACGGTATGTACGAGGTCGAACTGAAGCTCCGTGCGGGCCACGAAACGGTCCGAGAGCGGTTGTCGACGCTCGGTGCGGAGAACGCCGGGGCGGTCACGCAGGTCGACACATACTACGACGCACCCCACCGCGACTTCGCCGAGACGGACGAGGCCCTCCGGATCCGACGCGAGGAGACCGCGGACGGATCGACGACACGCGTCACCTACAAGGGACCGCTCGTCGAGACGGCGTCGAAGTCCCGCCGCGAGGTCGAGACCGGCGTCGGCGACGCCGACGACTTCGATTCGATACTCAACGCACTCGGGTTCTCGCCCGCCGCGGTCGTCGAAAAAGAGCGTGACCGGTACCGTCTCGGCGACTACACCGTCACCCTCGACACCGTCACCGACCTCGGCCAGTTCGTCGAGATCGAACGCCACGCCCCGGAAGCCGACCTGGAAACGACCCGCAGAGGCGCCGCCGACCGCCTGCGAGACCTCGGTCTCGACCCGGACGAACAGATCCGCACCTCGTATCTCGGTCTCCTCTTGGATTCCCAGTAGTAATATTGACGTAGCGAAAGGTTTCCGCAAGTTATAGACTACGGCGGCGAGAACGTTCGCTAATGAGCGATCGGAACATTCGCATCGAGTCCGTCGGCCGGCGCGCGGTCGAGGACCAGGAAGTTGAGATCGTCGAACGGAAGGGCATCGGCCACCCGGACTCCCTTTGTGACGGCATCGCCGAACACGTCTCCCGTGCGCTCTCGAACCTGTATCTCGACCGCGTCGGCAGGGTTCTGCATTACAACACCGACGAGACACAGTTGGCCGCCGGCAACGCCGCGCCCGACTTCGGTGGCGGCGAGATTATCGAACCGATCTACGTTCTCGTCGTCGGGCGCGCGACCCGGACGTACGAGGCCGACGACGGTACCGAACACACTCTCCCCGTCGACTCGGTTGCGCTCTCGGCGGCGCGAGACTACCTCGCTGAGGTCGTCCCCGAACTCGACTTCGGGACCGACGTGGTGGTCGACACCCGACTCGGGGAGGGAAGCGGCGACCTCCAGACCGTTTTCGGCGAGGAGAACGCGACCGTCCCGATGGCCAACGACACGAGCTTCGGCGTCGGACACGCACCCCTGACCGAAACCGAACGCATCGTTCTCGACGCCGAGGAACAGCTTAACGGCCCGTACGCAGCCGACAACCCCGAACTCGGTCCCGACGTGAAGATCATGGGCAAACGCGAGGGCAACCATATCGACCTCACGGTGGCGGCGGCGATGATCGATCGACATCTCGACGGCGTTGAGGCGTACCTCGACGCCGTGGCGGACGTCCGCGAGTCGGTGACCGACCTCGCGCGGGACCGAACCGACCGCACCGTCGCCGTTGAGGTGAACACCGCAGACGACCCCGAAAAGGGAACGGCTGGTATCTATCTGACGACGACAGGAACAAGCGCCGAACAGGGTGATGACGGCTCCGTCGGTCGAGGGAACCGCGCGAACGGCCTCATCACCCCCAACCGGCCGATGAGCATGGAGGCGACGAGTGGGAAAAACCCTGTCAACCACATCGGTAAGATCTACAACCTCCTCAGTACGCAGGTTGCCGAGGCCGTCGTCGACGAGGTGAGCGGCATCCGCGACTTCCGGGTCCGCCTCCTCAGCCAGATCGGTCGCCCCATCGACCGCCCACACGTCGCCGACGCCTTCGTGGTCACGGAGGACGGTGTCACACTCTCGGATATCGAGACCGACATCGAAGCCATCGTCGACAACGAACTCGCCGACGTGACCTCGATCACCCGGCAGGTCGTCAACGGCGACCTCCGGACCTTCTGATTCCGAGACGGTCGAGTCCGATTCGACGGCCCGACCGGCCGAACACCGTAGATCCCGGCGGCGCGTGGCCGGTGTGACCGTTACCAACGACGCGCACGCCGTTGCTTCCGTCCCTCACCGTTCTCGTGGAGTTCGATGCCAGTGGTTCAAACAACCGCGAGGCTCAGGATAACACGACACGCCGCCACCGGGAAAGCCCCACAGTCCTCGATACCCGCCGACCGGCGCAATCGATTTAGGCGTGTGTACCGATTTCGCGACCGTGACACAGGTGTGCATCGTCGGGGCGTCCGATGTCGACCTCCGGTACGAACTCCTCTCCCGGGAGACGTCGCGGGCGGCCCTCGCCACGTACGACCTCCACGAGCCCTACGAAAACACCGTTGCCGTCGACACCGTCAGCCTCGGGGCCGCCGTCTCGCTGCTGAACGATCTGAACTGGTATCTCGTCCGCTTCGCCGACGCCGCCCTGATCCGCGAACCGAGCATCTCGACCACGGAGTGGCTCTCCCGCGAGTTGGCCGGGGAGGTCCGCGAGGGCACCCGCGATCCGGAGGAGACCGCCACCCACCTCCGTGTGTATGGTCTCGTCGCCGACGAACTCGTCGAACCGATGTACGCCACGCGAGTCGGCAACACCGTTCCGGAGTACGACCTCCAGGTCGTCGACGACAGCGTCGTCGTCCGGGTGACCGAAGCCGAGTTCGGCGACTAGTCGAACAGCCCCGTCGACATGTATCGCTCGCCGTTGTCCCAGAACACCGTCACGACCAGTGGCTCCCGTGCTCCGCTGTCGTCGGCCAGTCGCTCGGCCACTCGCTTTGCGCCGATACTCGACGCCCCGCTTGACTGGCCGACGAGGAGTCCCTCCTCGCGGGCGAGACGGCGACACTCCGCCTCTGCGTCCGCGAGCGAGACATCCTCCACGCTGTCGAGGAGGTCGACATCGACGTTCTCCGCGACGAACCCCGGACCCATCCCCTGAAACTCGTCCGGCCCCGGCTCGCCGGACAGAAACCGGTTCGTATCCGGCTGGACACCCACCACGCTCAGCTCCGGGTAGGCCTCCTGCAGACGGCTGCCGGTCCCCGAGATGGTGCCCCCGGTACCGACGCCACAGACCAGTGCGTCGATCCGGCGGTCGGTCTGTTCGAGAATCTCCTCGCCGGTCGTCCGGTAGTGTGATTCGGGGTTCGCCGGGTTCTCGAACTGGTGCATCTGAACCATCCCCTCCGCCTCCAGTTCGTCGGCGCGTTTCCGAGCGGCGTCTATCTCGCCGTCGACGAGTTCCACCTCGGCCCCGTAGGCTTGCATGATCGCTCGACGCTCGGGTGACTTCGAAGCCGGCATCACGACCGTCACGTCGTACCCCTTCGCGGCGCCAACGACGGCGAGCCCGATGCCCGTGTTCCCACTCGTCGGTTCGACGATGGCGTCGCCGGGTCCGAGTTCGCCGGCCTGCTCCGCGGCTTCGACCATCGCCTTTGCCGGGCGGTCCTTCGCCGAGCCGCCAGGATTTTTCGACTCGACTTTCGCCGCCACCGTCGTCCCCGGTGGGGAGTCGATACGGACCAGCGGCGATCCGATGGTGTCGAGGATGTTGTCGTGCATTGGTGCTCGGTTGGCGGTCGGTGCCTAAATCGGTGGTGGGACTCACCCGATCCGCGAGAGGACTCGTTTTTCGAACGCCTCGGGATCGAGCGTTTCGACCCCGTTCTCGGCCGCTCGTTCTCGCTTCCGGGTTCCGGGGTTTTCGCCGACGACCAGGTAGTCCGTTTCGCCGCTGACAGACGACGTGACACGCGCGCCGTGGCGTTCGAGCAGATCGGAGAGCTCCGACCGGGTGTAGCCCGGAACGCTCCCGGTGAACACCACGGTCAAGCCGTCGAGTTCGCCGTCGCCGTTGCCGTCGCCGGCCCGGCGTTCCGGCGCCACCGCCGCTGCCAACCGCTCAACCGTCTCCACGTTCGCGGGCGTCTGGAAAAACGCGGTCACGGCCTCGGCCACCTCCGGGCCAACGTCCTCGACCGCCCGTAGCGCCTCGGCGCTCGCGTCCATCAGTCGGGACAGCGGGAACGCCGCCGCGAGCGCCCGCGCCCGCTCGGTCCCGACGTGGCGGATCCCGAGGGCGTAGAGAAAGGTCCCGAGTGTGGCGCCCTCGCTCGCCTCCAGTTCCGCGAGGAGGTTGTCGGCGGATCGCTCACCCCACCCCGACAGCTCCGTCAGGGCCGCCCGATCGAGGTCGTAGAGGTCGGCGACGGAGTCGACCAGCCCCTCGTCGACCAACTGTTCGGCCGTCCGCTCACCCACCCCTTGGATGTCCATCGCGTCCCGCGAGCAGAAATGCTGGATCGAGCGTTTGAGTTGTGCCGGACACGACGCGTTCGCACAGAAGTGATACTCGCCTTCCTCAACCACACGTCCCCCACAGACCGGACAGGTTTCGGGCATGGCGAAGCCGGCATCGTCGGACTCGCCCGCGGCCGGACCGGTCACCTCGACGACCTCCGGAATCACGTCGCCCGCCCGCTCGATCCGGACGGTCGCGCCCTCACGGACCCCCAACTCCCGGACGTGGGTGGCGTTGTGGAGCGTCGCCCGACTGATCGTGACGCCACGCACGTCGACAGGATCGAGCAGGGCAACCGGCGTCAGTTTCCCCGTCCGACCCACCTGAACGACGATTCGCTCGACGGTCGTCTCGCCGGTTCGCGCGGGGAACTTGTATGCGAAAGCCCACCGCGGGTGACGCGCCGTCGACCCTAACCGCTCCCGCGCCGCGAAGTCGACCACCTTTGCGACGACGCCGTCGATTTCGTACTCGAGGTCCGCCCGCTCGTCCATGAGTCGGTCGCGGTAGTCGAGGATACCCTCGATGTCGTCGACGACTGCCGTCTCGTCGTCGACGCGAAACCCCAGGTCACGGAGCAGGTCGACGGCCGTTGTCTGGGAGCGGAGCGTCGCCGACGTCTCGATCACGTCGTAAAAGTACACCTCCAGTGGCCGGCTTGCGACCGTCTCCGGGTCGAGAAGGCGAATCGTCCCCGCGGCGGCGTTGCGGGGGTTGGCGAAGGGGTCGTCGCCGCGTTCGATCCGTCGCTCGTTCAGGTCCTGAAACCCGGACCGGGGCATGTACACCTCGCCTCGCACCGCGAGCAGATCGGGCCCGTCGGGTAGTCGCAGGGGAACGCTTCCGACCGTTCTGAGACTCGCGGAGACGTCGTCGCCTTTCTCGCCGTCGCCGCGTGTGACCGCCCGGACGAAGACACCGTCCTCGTAAACCACCTCGATCGACAGCCCGTCGAACTTCGGTTCCACGGAGTAGTTGACCTCGCCGACCGCCTCGCGGATCCGGCGGTCGAACTCGCGGATCTCCTCGGGGTCGCCGGAGGACTGTAGGCTCAACATCGGCGCGACGTGTTCGACCGTCTCGAGTTCATCCAGTGGCTCGCCACCAACCCGTCGGGTGGGCGAGTTCTCGTCGTCGAGGTCGAAGGCCGCCTCCAGTTCCTGTAGCCGGTCGAACAGCGTATCGTATGTCCGGTCGGCGATCACCGGATCGTTCGCGACGTAGTAACGGTAGTCGTGGTAGCCGATCGCCTCCCGTAGCCGTTCGGCCTGCTTTCGAGCCGCCCTCTCCTCCATTCTTTCGACCGGGTCGAACGACGTGTCCGGCGTTTGCACGTACGGGTTGTCGTCTGGTTCCTCGACCATCGCCTCGGTTCCACGGGTGGCCGCCGGGTAGGAATAGGTAGCGACTCGGCCGTCGCCGAACGCGGAGGTTAACACCGTGGACGTGGTAGCTTCTCACATGCTCGAAACGATGCACCCCGACGGCGAGTGGGACGGCGACGACGACGTACGCGAGACACTGGGTCGCGAGGGGCT
>NZ_JAQCNJ010000099.1 GCF_028275055.1 Haloplanus sp. | reverse complement strand
GTCCTCCGGGACGACCACCCCCGACCCGTCGGGCGTGGGTGCCGCGGCGGTGTCGTCCGACCCGGACGCCTAAGCCAGCACCGACACCGGGGCCGACACCAACCCCGACACCGACGCCGGGGCCGAGACGGTGGGGGGGGACGACTCCGACTCGGACGGCAACGACATCATCATCGCCTGACCGGGGCCACGCCCCATGCACATCACCGAACTCGTTCTCGACGATTTCAAGAGTTTCGGCCGGAAGACGCGAATCCCCTTTTACGAGGATTTCACGGTCATCACGGGGCCGAACGGCTCCGGTAAGAGCAACATCATCGACGCCGTGCTCTTTACGCTCGGCCTCGCACGGACCCGTGGGATTCGCGCCGAAAAGCTGACGGATCTTATTTACAACCCCGGACACGAGGACGACACCGACGAACCCGGCCCCCGCGAGGCGAGCGTGACGGTCGTTCTCGACAACGCCGACGGCACGCTGGACCGCTCGCAGGTGGTCAACGCCGCCGGCACGGAGGACATCGGCGATGTCGACGAGATATCTGTCAAACGCCGTGTCAAAGAAACCGAGGACAACTACTACTCCTACTACTATCTCAACGACCGGTCGGTCAACCTCTCGGACATCCGGGAGCTGCTCGCGCAGGCTGGCGTGACCCCCGAGGGGTACAACGTGGTGATGCAAGGTGACGTGACCGAAATCATCAATATGACCGCCACGGAGCGTCGGACCATCGTCGACGAGATCGCCGGCGTCGCGGAGTTCGACGCGAAAAAGCAGGACGCTTTCGAGGAACTGTCGCTCGTTCAAGAACGTATCGACGAGGCCGACCTCCGGATCGAGGAGAAGACGACCCGCCTCAACCAACTGGAAGACGAACGCGAGACGGCACTGGCGTACCAGTCGCTCCGCGACGAGAAGGCGGAGTATGAGAGCCACCTGAAAGCCGCCGAGTTGGAACAAAAGCGGACGGCGCTAACACGGACTGAAAAACGGATCGAGGCCAAAGAGCAGGAACTCGCCGACCGGCGGGCAACCCTCGAGAAGCACCGGTCCGAGGTCGACCGGCTGGAGACCGACCTCAACGACCTCACCCGGGAAATCGAGCGCAAAGGCGAAGACGAACAGCTCCGAATCAAAGGAGAGATCGAGGAGCTCAAAGGCGAGATCGGTCGCCTCGAAGCGACCATCGAGAACCAGGAGGAGACGGTCGAAGACGCCGAGCAGGAGCGCCGGGAGGCGTTCGTCAGCCTCGACAACAAGACCGAGGAACTCGACGACCTGGAAAACGAGATCCGGTCGATCAAAGTCGAGAAGGCGTCGGTGAAAAGCGACATCGAGGCCAAAAAGGCCGATCTCCGGGCGGTCGAGACCGAGATCGAGAACGTCGACACGGCGTTCGACGAACTCAAAGAGATCCTCGCGGAGCGTAAAGAAAGGTTGGAGGAGCGAAAGACCGAGCGAAACGACGCCCAGCGAAAAAACGATCGCCTGCTCGACGAGGCACGACGGCGCTCGACCCGGATCAGCGAGGCCCGGTCGGAGTTGGAGACGGCCCACGAGCGGCTCCCGGCGTTGAACGCGGAGCTGTCGGACCTGCGGGGTGAACTCGACCGTGCAAAGCGAAACCGCGAGAAAATCGAGACCGCCATCGAGGAGTTGCGCGCCGAGAAGGCCGACCTGAACGACGACCTCGACGGGATCAAGGAGGGTCTCCGGACGAAACGGAACGAGTACGCCGAACTGGAGGCGCGGGCGGACCGCGACGGCGACGACTCGTGGCCGCGGTCGGTGACGACCGCCCTCAACGGCGGCATCGACGGCGTCCACGGCGCGGTCGGCCAGTTGGGGAGCGTCGACCCCGAGTGGGCGACCGCCTGCGAGACGGCCGCAGGCGGCCGATTGGCGAACGTCGTCGTCGACGACGACGGCGTCGGCGCGGCCTGTATCGACCACCTCAAGTCCCGGTCGGCGGGTCGGGCGACCTTTCTCCCGCTCACCGAGATGGACCGGCGGGGACTCCCCTCGAAACCCTCCCATCCGGGCGTTGTCGACTTCGCGCGGAACCTCGTCGATTACGACGACCGCTACGCCGGTGTGTTCTCATACGTCCTCGGGTCGACGCTCGTGGTCGAGAATATGAACGCGGCCCGGGATTTGATGGGTGACTACCGGCTCGTGACGCTCGACGGCGACCTCGCGGAGAAAAGCGGCGCGATGACCGGCGGCTCCGGCGGCGGGTCGCGGTACTCATTCACAAAGAGCGGAAAAGGGAAACTGGAGCGGCTGGCCGAGGAAATCGAACGGTTAGAGGACGACCGCCGGACGGTCCGTGAGGAGATCCGCGACGTGGAGTCGCGACTGGACGACGCCCGCGACCGCAAGGCCGATGCGACCGAGCGGGTTCGCGAGGTCGAGACCGAAATCGAGAACGCCGAAGCCGACCGTGCCGAGACGGAGGCCGAGATCGAGGCGTTGGAGGACGAACTCGACGACCTCCGTGGCGAACGCGACGAGGTGGACGCCGAGATGGGTGAACTGGAGGAGCGAATCGAGGAACTCGACGCCGAGATCGAGGGGATCGAGGCGGAGATCGAGGAGCTGGAGACCGAACTCGCGGACTCGCGGATCCCCGAGCTCACCGATCGCAAGGAGAGTATCGAGGCAGATATCGCGGCGTTGGAGGATCGGATGGACGACCTCGACGCCCAGCTCGGCCAGACACAGGTCGAGGTCGAGTACGCCGAGGAGGCCGTCGACGACCTCGAAGCGACCATCGAGGCGGCCAAGAAGCGCAAGCGTGAGGCCACGGATCGGATCGAGGAATCGGCGGCCGAGGTCGAACGCCACAAAGCGACGCTGGGGGAAAAGCGTGCGGCGATCGAGGAGTTGGAGGACGAACTCGCCGGTCTCAAGGCCGATCGGGCGGAGCTACAGACCGACCTCCGCGAGGCGAAGTCGGGCCGCGACGACCAGCGTGAGCGCGTCGCCGAGGTGGAGAACGGCCTCGACGACCTCGCGGAGGAGGCCGAACGGCTGGAGTGGGAGATCGACGAACTCGAGACCGAGGTCGGCGCGTACGATCCCGAGGAGGTCCCGGACCACGAGACGGTCGAGGAGAACGTCGCGCGGCTGGAGTCGGAGATGGACGCGCTCGAACCCGTCAACATGCTCGCAATCGACGAGTACGACGAGGTGGCGGCGGAGCTAGACGACCTGCAGGAGCGCCGCGACACGCTCGTCGACGAACGCGACGCCATAGAGGAGCGGATCGAGGGGTATGAACAACGAAAAACGGAGACGTTCATGACGGCGTTCGAGGCCATCGACGACCACTTCCGGGACATCTTCGAGCGGCTCTCGGCGGGAACGGGCGAACTCCATCTCGAGAACGAGACCGACCCCTTCGACGGCGGCCTGACGATGAAGGCCCAGCCGGGCGATAAGCCGGTTCAGCGGTTGGACGCGATGAGCGGCGGCGAGAAGTCACTGACCGCACTCGCGTTCATATTCGCCATCCAGCGGCACAATCCCGCGCCGTTCTACGCGCTGGACGAGGTGGACGCCTTTCTCGATGCGGCCAACGCGGAACGGGTCGGCGAGATGGTCGACGACCTAGCCGACGAGGCGCAGTTCGTCGTCGTGTCCCACCGCTCGGCGCTGCTCGACCGGTCGGAGCGTGCGATCGGCGTCACCATGCAAGGGGACAACGTGAGCGCGGTCACGGGTATCCAACTCGACGACACGCCGGAGGCGACCGCCGATGACTGACGACCACCTCCCGGACGACGTGGACCTGCCACGCACCGACACCGACACCGACACCGACACCGACACCGACGAGGTCGAACCCGTCGAACTCCTGGTGCAGTTGGCCGAGAACGGCGAAATCGATCCGTGGGACATCGAGGTCGTCGAGGTGACCGACGCCTTTCTCGACCGCCTCAACGAAACCGACCTCCGGACGTCCGGCCGCGCGTTGTTTTACGCGAGCGTCCTTCTGCGGATGAAAAGCGACAGCATCGTCGGCGATGAGAGCGAGGAGCCCCCCGACATGGAGCCGTGGGAGGCCGCCATGGACGGCGACGAGGGGACACAGGGGCCACACGGGCCGGACCCGATCGACGTTCTCGACGCGGAACTCGACCGCCGGTTGGAGCGGAAACACGCCCGCGGGTCGCCCGAGACGTTGGACGAACTCGTCCGGGAACTCCGGGAGGCAGAACGCAACTCGTGGTGGAAGGAGTCGCGATCCTACGACACGTCGGCGTCGCCCGGCGGCTACGACCGCGGGACACAGACGCTTGACTACCGGGCGGCCGACGACCTGCGCGAGGGTGGTGAACCGACCGAAAACGAGGTGACCGGGACCACCCATGCCGAGGACATCGAGGCGAAAATCGAGGCGGTTCGGGAGGCCGTCCGCGGCCACTACGACGCCGGCCGGGCCGAGGTGCTGTTCGCCGAGGTGCGAACGGCCGCGGGCGCACCGGTCGACACCTTTCTCGCCTTGCTCTTTCTTTCACATCGCGGCGAGATCAGGCTCCGGCAGGACGACCTCTTTGGCGACCTTTGGATCCGCGATCCGTCGGCCCCGGCCGTCGGCGACGAGGCCGTGGCGGACTGAGACCGTTCCGTACCCCACAGCCGGGGAGCGCCCACGGGACCGAGCCGTGGGGCGGCGAGACTGTGGCCGACCGAAGCGGTTCTACGACCCGTCGTCTCCGGTCGCCGGTGACAACGGTTCCGTGCCACACAGCCACGCGGGGACCCGCCCGACGGCGTGTCGTGGTGCCGGCCGAGTGCCCCACCACCCTCCCGGCGAGAACAGCGACGCCGTGGCGCCCGGCGGTTACCTCGTCGGGACGGTGTCGGTGATGACAAGCAGGATCACGAGGCCCAACAGGGCCAGTAGAACGACCGCGACACGCACATCGAACAGGAGGGTCGCGGCGGCGACGAGGCCGGTTTCGTGGGCTAGCTCGACGGTCTCGCGTTTGGCAACCGCGTAGGGCGGGACGTGCACCGCCGTCAGTATCGCCACGACGACGAGGAGTGCGTAATCGAGGCCGTCTCTTTCTCGCATTCCCGGACGTGGGTGTGGCGATGGCTTAAACATCGCGGCCGACGGCTACACGAGCAGGCCACTCTCCAGTACCGCAATCAACACCGTCAGAAGCGGCACGCTCAGCACCGTCGTGACGAGAACGGCCGTACTGACGTACTCGGCGACCGAGAGGCCCTCGCCGGCGGACTCGCCGCCGAACTCGACGACGAGGAGGAGTGGTGTGATCGCCGCTGGGGTGGCACATTCGAGAACGAACGTGCGTGCGACCGTCGGGTTCCGGAAGCCGACGAGAAGGGCGATTCCAACGCCGACGACGGGGGCGACGCCCATCTTCAGCACGACCGCCGGCCCGACACGGGAGAGCGCGGCTCCGTAGTCGGTGTCGGCGAGTTGGACGCCGAGGATCAGCAGCATGAGCGGGATGGAGGCGTTGCCGACGAGCGCAAGCGTCTCCATGGCGGTGCCGTCCGCCGGCGGGACGACTCCGACCCAGCGAGCCAACACCGCGGCGACGACGGCGTAGACGAGTGGGATCTCGAGGGCGCGTTTCATCCCCTCTCTCCCGCGGGAGCCGCCGCTTCGCCCCGCGACGTAGATGCCGACGGTGTACACGACGACGATTTGAACGGTCAGATAGAGCACGGCCGTGCTTCGGCCGTCGGCGCCGAAGGCGAACTCCGAGAGCGGGATGCCGTAGTTGCCGGAGTTGGGGAAGACGCTCACGAGAACGAGCGCGCTCAGAACGGGTTCCTGCGCGCCGAGGAGTCGGCCGACCCCCTCCGCGACGACGAGCATGACGAGCATGTACGCGGCGGTGGCGACGCCGATACGGGCGAGCGTTGCCTCCGCGAGCGTCGCGGTGGCGATGCTGTGGAAGACCAGCGCCGGGACGAGGACGTACACCGTGACGGTGTTCAGCGGTCCGATATCCACGTCGCGGCGGTACCCGAGCACGACACCGACGCCGGCCAGCGTGACGATGGGAAGAATGGCTGTCGCGAAGATGGAGAGCAGCGATGTCACGCGTTGCCTCCACCGTGATGGGCCGTTGCCCGGAGGCGTCCTGTTCGGACCACGTTAGGCGAGTCGCCACGCCTCGGAGTCGTCGACCGGTTCGATCACCGGCCGGCGCTCAATCCCGGTTCGCTGGATGGCGCGTTCCGCCGCAGGCAGGTGGTGACCGCCCGTCCGGTCGAACCGACCGTCGGTCCGCCACGTCCCGGCCTCCATCGGACCGACCGTGTCCTCAACCGGGTTCCACACCCACCCCATGAGGTGTTCGCCAACGAACTCGGGATCGAACACCCTGTGGCTGGCGTGGGCGTCCGCCCCGAGACGGTCACAACGGCCCTGCCCGGCGAACCGGCCACCGCACACACGGGCATCGATCACGTCCGGGCCGGACGCCGCGGGCAACGCCTCGTTGGCCACGTCCCGACAGGGTCCGTAGATACACCGCCGGTCGGCGGTCGTGCAGGCAACGTCGTCCGGGAGGTTGCGCATGAGAGCGCATCGACCGGCCGGGAGGTAATGGCTTACGGGTTCAACCGACCCACAACGTCTTGCCCCGTGGCGTCCAGGTCGGTTGCATGGACACGCGCCGGATCCTGCTGATCGACGCCTTCACCGACGAACCGCTCACGGGCAACCCGGCGGGCGTCGTTCCCGACGCGGCCGGCCTCGACGCCGACCAGATGGGGGCAATCGCCCGCGAGATCAACGCCAGCGAGACGGCGTTTCTTACCGGGGACGACGACGCAAACCGCCGGATCCGTTATTTCACGCCGACACAGGAGGTGGACCTCTGTGGGTACGCCACGGTCGCGAGTCTCGTCCACCTGTACGAGGCGGGAGCTCTCGACGGCGAGGGATCGCTCCGGACGAACGCCGGTGTTCTCGACGTGTCGATCGAGGAGGGTGTCGCGTGGATGGCACAGAACGACCCGTCCGTCGAGACCGTCGACCTGGACTACGACCGCGCGGCCGAGACGCTGGGTATCGATCCGGCGGCGCTGCGGGACGTGGGGGCGGATCTCCCGGCCGCGGTGGCATCGACCGGCCTCCCGTTCCTGCTCGTGCCCGTGAACTTTCTCGAACACATAGCAGGCGTCGATCCCGACCCGGACGCGGTGGCCGACCTCGCCGCGGCCTACGGCGCGACGGGGGTGTACCTCTTTACCTTCGACGCGTTGGACGCGGCGTCGACCCTCCATGCCCGCATGTTCGCGCCGGGGGCAGGCGTTCCGGAAGACCCCGTGACCGGGACGGCAAGTGGTGCATGCGGGGCGTATCTCCACGCCGTCGACGCGTTCGACGACCCGCCGACGGAGATGCGGTTCGAACAGGGCCACCTCATCGACCGGCCGGGGCTGGTTCGGGTCCGCGTCGACGATGGGGTTCGGGTGGGGGGGCGGGCGGTCACCGCCCTCGACGGGACACTCGTCGTCCCACCGAGCGACGACGACGACATCGTCGAGGCCTGATCGGTACACGGCGTCGCCGGTGGATGGGCTGAGTTGTCCCTCCGGAACGACCCGCGACACCACGCCGGCGGTCGGCCGTAGTTGCACACTCCGAAACCTTCTTTATGCCACTGGCGGGACCTTTGTTCACGAAATGGCTGTAGCTTGGCTGGAGAACGTACGATCCACCGATCTGGGGACGGTCGGTGGGAAGGCGGCTTCGCTCGGCGAACTCACGGAGGCCGGACTACCCGTTCCGCCGGGATACGTCGTAACGGCCGGCACCTACCGGACCTTTATCGAGGAGGCCGGCATCGACGAGGAACTGTTTGAGGCCGTCGACGTCGACTCCGACGACTCGGCGGCACTGGAGGAGGCAAACGAACGCGCACACGACCTCATCATGGAAACGCCCGTCCCCGAGTCGGTGCGCGAGGGGATTCTCGAGTCGTACCGAAACCTCGACGACGGAATGGCGTTTGTCGCCGTCCGGTCGTCGGCCACAGCGGAGGACCTTCCGGATGCCTCCTTTGCCGGCCAGCAGGAAACGTTTCTCAATGTGACCGAGGACGACCTGATCGAACGGGTCAAGGAGTGCTGGGCGTCGTTGTTCTCCCAGCGAGCCATCTACTACCGCAATCAGAAGGGCTTCCCCCACGACGAGGTCGACATCGCGGTTGTCGTCCAGAAGATGGTCGACGCCGAAAAAAGCGGCGTGATGTTTACCAGCCACCCCTCGACCGGCGACCCGCGCATCATCATCGAGGCGGCGTGGGGACTTGGCGAGGCGGTCGTTGCCGGCGCGGTGTCGCCGGACAACTACGTCGTCGACCGGACCACGAGCGAAATCGAGGGGATGACCGTCGCGACGAAAAAGGTGATGCACGTCAAAGACGAGGCGACGGGTGAGACGGTCGAGACGGAGGTGCCAGCGGAGAAACGCGACGAGCAGGTGCTGACACAGTCGGAGATCGATCGGCTCGTCGAACTCGGTCGGACGGTCGAGGACCACTACGGCGAGCCACAGGACGTCGAGTGGGCGGTCGTCGACGGCGAGGTGTATATGCTCCAGTCCCGTCCGATCACGACGATCGACGAGGGCGAGGACGCGGGTGTGGACGCCGACGTAGACGACGACGGCGAGACCGACGACACGCTGTTGTCGGGACCCGGCGCGAGTCCGGGCGTTGCCGTTGGCCCTGTCCGGGTCGTGACACAACTCGACCATCTCGATCAGGTTCGCGAGGGCGACGTGATCGTTACCGAGATGACGATGCCGGATATGGTGCCGGCGATGAAGCGTGCGGCCGCCATCGTCACCGACGAAGGCGGGATGACCTCCCACGCCGCCATCGTCTCCCGGGAACTCGGCGTTCCCGCGGTGGTCGGCACCGGCGGCGCGACAAAGACACTCGAAGACGGGCAGGAGGTCACCGTCGACGGCGAGATGGGAACGGTCGTTGAGGGGCGTGTGGCCCAGTCGGACCCGACCGTCGAACCCTCCGACGACGCACCGTCCGGCCCACGACCCAAACCGGTGACGGCGACGGAGGTGAAGGTGAACGTCTCTATCCCGGACGCCGCGGAGCGTGCGGCCGCCACCGGGGCCGACGGCGTTGGTCTCCTGCGGATCGAGCACCTGGTCCTCTCGCTGGGCAAAACCCCCGAGCGGTACATCGAGGACGAGGGCACCGAGGCATACGTCGGCGAACTCATGGACGGCATCCAGCAGGTCGTCGAGGCGTTCTACCCCCGTCCGGTCCGGGTCCGAACCCTCGATGCGCCCACCGACGAGTTCCGACAGTTGGAGGGCGGCGATCAGGAACCCAACGAACACAATCCGATGCTCGGCTACCGGGGCATCCGACGGAGCCTCGACCGTCCCGACGTGTTCGAGCACGAACTCGAGGCGTTCAGCCGGCTCTACGAGAAAGGGTACGACAATCTCGAGATCATGTTCCCGATGGTCAACGACGGCGAGGATGCGGGCCGCGCCCGCGACCGCATGGCGGCTGCAGGGATCGATCCCGAGACACGCGACTGGGGTGTGATGATCGAAACGCCGGCGAGCGCACTCGGTGTCGACGACATCGTCGAGGAGAACGTCGACTTTGTCTCGTTCGGTACCAACGATCTCACACAGTACGTGCTCGCGGTCGACCGCAACAACGAACACGTCTCCGACCGCTTCGACGAACACCACCCGGCGGTGCTCGATCTGATGGGTGATACGCTCGACACCTGCAACGCTGCCGGTGTCGACACGAGCATCTGCGGACAGGCCGGATCGGATCCCGAGATGGTCGAGTTCCTCGTTCGGAAGGGGATCACCTCGATCAGCGCCAACATCGACGCGGTGCAGGACGTTCTCGAGACGGTCGACGGTGCCGAGGAGCAGTTGATCCTCGACGCGGGACGGTAAGACCCCGTCTCGGCCGCGAGGCCGGAACCTGAAAGACTTAGGTCGCCCCCATCCCAGAGAGAGATGTGGACGCGTTCGTCATCCCGCTGGCGACTGATTTCCTCGGCTTCGAGTGGCTCACACGACTCGTCCGCACGGCGACCGGGTGGGCCGGGCTAGCAATCATTTTCATCTACTCCTTTCTCATCGCCTTTGCGCTCCCCGGCGTCAGCGAGGTGGTGTTGTTGGCCCCGTTGAACCTCGGGTTGTCGACCGAACTGCGCCTAGCGCTCATCATTCTCGCCTCCGGTCTCGGCAAGGCCGCCGGGAGCGTCTTTGCCTTCCACATCGGGCAGGAAGCAAAGGAGGCCGGGCCGGTGATCCGGGCGCTCCGGCGCTCCCGGTTCGACGTGATCGAGTGGTCGGAACGGCGCACCGTCGACGTCGCACGCCGGTGGGGCTACGCCGGCCTCGCGGTCGCGTTATCGGTCCCCTTTTTCCCGGACACGCTCTCGATATACGCCTTCGCCGTTCTCGAGGAGGACTACGTCAGGTTCGCCGCCGCCACCTTCGTCGGAAGCGTCGGCCGACTGCTCGTGACACTCGCACTGAGTGCGGGTGTGGTGGCGGTTCTTTAGCGGAGCGCTTCGGGTGGCCCGCCCGGTAGCCGGTCGCGGTCGTGCCCCTCTGTGAAGTCGATATCCGGCCCCGTCGCCACCAGACGCTTGGGGTTTACGTCGCCGTGGCTCACGTAGTAGTGTCGGGTGATGTGGTCCATGTTGACGGTTCGCTCGATCCCCGGCGTGGTGTAGAGATCCTTCGTGTACCCCCAAAGGTTCTCGTACTCGTGGATCGCGCGCCGGTTGCACTTGAAGTGGGTGTGGTAAACGTGATCGAACCGCACGAGCGTCGCGAACATGGCGAGATCGGCCTCGGTGAGGCGGTCGCCGGCGAGGTAGCGCCGGTCGGCGAGGCGGTCGTCGTAGCGGTCGAGTGCATCGAACAGTTCGTCGACGGCGCGGTCGTAGGCGGCTTGGGAGTCGGCGAAGCCGGCACGGTAGACGCCGTTGTTGATGGGGTCGTAGATGTCATCGAGCAGCGTATCGACCTCGTCGCGGTACCCCTTGGGGTAGAGGTCCACGTCGCGGGTCGCGAGGTCGTCACCGGCCACGTCGAGCATCCGCATGATCTCCCGTGACTCGTTGTTGACGATGGTCTCCTGCTTCCGGTCCCACAGAACGGGCACGGTCACCCGACCGGTGTAGTCCGGGTCCGCCCGGACGTAGATATCCCGCAGGTACTCCTCCCCATACAGCGGATCGGGGGTGGCCTCGGAGAACTCCCAGCCCTGGTCGTAGCGTTCGGGTTGGACCAGCGACAACGAGATGGCGTCGTCAAGGCCCTTGAGCGCACGCGTCATCGCGACCCGGTGGGCCCACGGACACGCCCGACAGATGTACACGTGGTACCGCCCGGCCTCGACGGGGACGGCCTCGTCGGGGCCGATGCGGTCGCGGAACGTCGTCTCCTGTCGCCGGAACTCGCCGTCGTCGTCCGTCTCGTAGTCGGTTCCAACCCATTCGCCGTCGATGAGGCCGCTCATCGGCCGGTCACCTTGCAGTTCATACGAGTGTCTCCGTAGTGGGTAGCGAAAAACCTTCGCTGACGGCGCTTGCCGTCCGTCGGGCCGGCCACGGACTGCCGAGACACGCGTCCCCGCCGGCGTCCGGCCGTCACTCTCAAATCCGTTCGGCCGAAACATCGTCGATGGAGTTTGTCGTGTGCTCGTACAACGTCCGCCACCGGATGCTCGACGACGGCCGTGACGCTTGGGCGCGCCGTCGGGATGCCGTCACCGGACTTCTCCGGTCGCTTTCTCCGGACGTTCTCGGACTGCAGGAGAGCACCGGACCCCAGCAACGCGACATCGAACGGGCGCTCGATCGGTACCGGTGGCACGGCGTCGCCGACGACCCGGGATCGGGCGAACACAACCCGATCGGAGTCGGCGGTCGGTTCGTCCCGCGCGCGAAACACACCGAGTGGCTCTCCCCGACGCCGGACGAGCAAAGCGTCGGCTGGGACGCGGCGTACCCCCGCGTTCTCACGCGGGTTCTGCTGACCGACACGCTGACGGATCGCTCGCTTGCGGTTTACAACACACATTTCGATCACCGAGGCCGCGTCGCACGAAGACACAGCGCACGGCTCGTCAGCGAACGCATCACGTCCCTGCCGGCCGCGACCGAGGCCGTCGTTCTCGGCGATTTCAACTGTCGACCGGGCACGCGGCCGTACGAGATTCTGGGGAACGACTGTGAGCGCCCGCTCCGAGACACACGCACCGCCGCCACCACTACCGACGGGCCAGCGACGACGGTCACCGACTTCGAGGCGCTCGATCCCGGCCGCCGACTCGATCACGTACTCGTGACGCCGGGGCTTTCGGTCGACACGTACCGGGTCCACGACCGGACCGTGAACGGCCGGTATCCGTCGGACCATCTTCCGATCGTTGCCCGACTCCGGTTCGACTGAGCCGCCCCGGGTGTTTCCGTGAGAAGCCCGGAGATAGTTCGAATTATATCCCGCCGGGGATTAGATCGGCCCGTGTCACGGACGACCTCATCGGCGTTTCTGTCGGCGGCCGCAGTGATCGGCATTGTCGGATGTCTCGCCGCGGCGGTCACGCCCGTCGTGGCGAATGCTTCGGCGGCGTTTACGGGTAGCGTCGCGACAAGCGGTGTCGTCGGCGTCGTCTTCGCCGCTCGCAACGCGCAACTGCTCCGGAATCGGGGGACGGTGAGCCTCCCGGCGGCCGTTCTCACGACCATCTTCGGTGGCTGGTTCATGATCGCACCGTTGTTGTACGACGTCGGATTTCTCGCGACGGCCGGCACGCAACTGTTCGGAATGCTGGTTTCGGCGTTCGCGCTGTACATGACCGTGGACGCCATCGGCGGAGCCGAGGCCCCTCGCTGAGCACGGCACCCCGCCGACGGCGGGCGCATGCGTTGTGCCCCCGAGCGTGAACCGAGGAGGCAGGCGTCGCCACGGCCGCCGGGTACCGACGCTTATGTCCACGTGGCTTCGCCTCGGACCGGTCAGCCGACGACCGGTCGCAAACTATTTTAACCACTTCGTGGTATCAGTTAGTGGTATGTCTTCGTTCAGTGAGTTCAGCCAGGTCGGCGAGGCGGACGTAACACGCGCGATCGGTCAGGAGTGGACCGAGGAGTTCATGGACTTCTCGGACTCGGACGTGCTCATCGTCGGCGGCGGCCCGTCGGGGCTGATGGCGGCGAAAGAGCTCTCGGACCGCGGGGTGAAGACGATGGTCGTCGAGAAGAACAACTACCTCGGCGGCGGCTTTTGGCTCGGTGGCTTCCTGATGAACAAGGTGACCGTTCGGGACCCCGCACAGGACGTTCTGGACGACCTTGCGGTGGACTACAAACCCGCAAACGACACCGAGGGGCTGTACGTCGCCAACGGACCGGAGGCGTGTTCGGGCCTCATCAAGGCCGCCTGCGACGCCGGCGCGAAGATCCAGAACATGACCGAGTTCACCGACATCGTGATCCGCGAGGACCACCGCGTCGGCGGTATCGTCATGAACTGGACGCCGGTCCACGCGCTGCCCCGGGAAATCACGTGTGTCGACCCCATCGCTGTCGAGGCGGACCTCGTTATCGACGCGACGGGCCACGACGCCGTCGCGGTCACCAAACTCGACGAACGGGGCGTTCTCGACGCGCCGGGTATCCAACACGCAAAGGAAAACAACACGGGCATGGACCAGACCGACGACGACTCCTACGGTGCGCCGGGTCACGACTCGCCGGGCCACGATTCGATGTGGGTCGGTGAGAGCGAGGACGCGGTCGTCGAACACACGGGCCTCGTCCACGATGGTCTGATCGCGACCGGGATGGCCGTCGCCACCACCTACGGCCTCCCCCGGATGGGACCGACCTTCGGCGCCATGCTCGTCTCGGGCAAGCGCGCCGCGCAGGTCGCCATCGACGAACTCGGTGTCGACGCCTCCGACGTGGAACTCACCTCGCGGGCCCCCGCCGACGACTGAGGACGATGCGGATGGGGCGAGCGGTCGGACCACTCGAACGATGTGGGCGCAGGCGAGACACGTAGATGGTCGATACCGTCTCTCTCTACCGCGCGCCGACGACGCCGGCGGACGCCGACGAGATCGGCGAGTGGCTCGATCGGCGGATCGATGCCGAGGTGCGGATCCGTGACCGACTGCTGGGGAGCGTCGACACCGACTTTGCCGAGGCGATGGCCGCGGCCCGCGTCACCGACCCCTACGACCCCAAGACGGGCAACACGATGGTCGGGATCGTCCGTTACGAGGAGCGCGCCCTCGACTCGCCGGGCCGCGCCGGTGGTGTCGTCTACGACGGACGCACCGTCCAGCGGGCGCTGAACCCTCGGCTCCCGACCGATCAGGCGCTCGACCACCTGCATCTGCCCCTGTTGGATCGCGTTCTCGGCACGTGGGGGGACCACGACGGCCGGTGGCACAAACGGGTGGCCGTTCTCGGTCAACCGGCCGCGGTCTCTGTACCGGGACTGTACGAGGCCCCGGCAAAGCCCGAGGCGTACTACGAGGCGAAAAGCAAACACGCCCTGATGACGGGCGACGCGCCGCCCCGAGAGGTGCTCGAGGCGGAGGTCGACGGCGACTTTCTCGTCGCGGACGACCCCCGGACGACCGACGCGCTGAAAGGGTACGTTCTCGCGGCCGTCGACTTCGTCGAGACGGGGACGGCGTTCTGTGACGACGAACGGTGCCGGCTCTACGACGCCCACCGACAGCCGGGGGTCGTGCGGGCGCAACTCCGGGACCCGCAGTTCTGCCCGGCCCACGCCGACCGGTACGGCTAACCCGGTCGGCCGGCGCTCAGGTAGGCGAACCCACCGATTCGGCGGTCGTGGGTGGTCGCCGTACAGGAGTCGAGCAGCGTCCGGTGTGCGGCCGCGACCCGGCGGTCGAGGTCGGCAACGAGCGACCGTTCACCGTCCTCCCGGGCTCCCGGCGGTGCGGTGGCGGCAACGACGACGCCGAACGGCCGGTTCAGGAGCCGCCCGAACGGATGGGTGCTCCGTGCGAGGTCCAAGAGAACGACCCGACTCGGATCGAGACCGTCGAGCCACGCGTTCACCGTCGCCGCGGGGTCGGGGAGCATCCCGACGAGAAAGGAGGCGAGAACGGCGTCGGCCCGGTCGACGGGCGGGCGGGTGGCATCGCCCTGACAGACGGTCACGTTCGACCACCCCGCACGCTTGACGTGGCTACGGGCGCGAGCGACCGCACCGCCGGCGGCGTCGACGCCGACGACGCGCCCCTCGGGGCCGACGCGTTTGCGGAGATATCCGAGGGTCGCCCCCGTGCCACAGCCGAGGTCGACGACGGTGTCGCCCGGCGAGAGGTCGAGCGCCGAGACGGCATCGGCCCGCAGTCGCCGGATGCCGGGCGCGTTGCGGGCGAGAACGTCGTACCACCGCGCCCACCGCGAGTAGAAGGCCTGTGCGGCCGCCGCACGGTCCGGATCCGGCGTCGCCCCGGTCATCGACACAGATCGCGGACGATCCGCGCGGCAGTCGGGGCGTCGCCGGCGAGAACGTACGTGATGGGTTCGATACCGAAGCCGCCGGTCTGGTAGAGAACCAGCGGCGACGAGGGCGCCGAGTCGCCGGCGGCCCCGACGGCGTCGACGATGGCCGGACTGACGGGGTCGTGGTCGTGGTCGTGGTCATCATCACCCGTTTCGCGGGCCGCGTCGAACTCGACGGTTCGGTAGCCCGCCGCGCGGAGGTCGTCGAGAAGCGTAGGGTCGTGGCGTACGTTGACGGCTCCTCTGACCGGTGCGCCGGCGGCGCGGGCCGACAACAGCACCGAGGCGACGTGTTCGCTGACGCCGAACTCGGGATCCGACGGGACCGTGGTCGTCCCGCGCACGTCGAAGATGCGGCCGGGAACGCCGGCAACGTCCTCGACGTCCGTCGGGTCGGGGAGGCACTCGGCGAGGTTGGAGCCGACGTTGGGAACGAGGTCGGCAAAGCCCGCGGTGGTCCGGAGGATACGCAACCCTCGGTGAACGGCCGACCGGACCTGTTCGGTCGTCCGCACGTCGCTTTCGGGGTCGTGGACGTCGAAGGAGTCATCGACCCCCCGGAGGTCGGGCATGGCATCCCGGTGTCGTTCCGCGAGGAGGTCGCCCGCTTCGAGACGACGGATCAACACTTCCGTCTCGATCAGCGCCTGGACGCGGCTCATGTCGCCGGTGGCCAATCCTTCCCCGATCCGTTCGACGAGCGCGCGGACCCGGTCGTCGTCCCGGATCGCGTCGCTGGTCGTCACCTCGCCGTGGGCGTACTTCGAGACGGCAGACTGAGAGATGCCGAGCGCATCCGCCACCTCGCGTTGGGTGAACCCCCGGTCCCGGAGGTCCGCGGCGAGCATCGACCGAACCGTCGGGAGAAACTCGTCGACGACGATCTCCTCGATGAACTTCATGTGTCGAACTCGGGGTCGTCCCCGATGCGAGAGGCCTGCGGGCCGTCTTGATCCTGATACTTCGAGCCGCGGTCGGTCCCGTAGGGTCGGTCGGCGGGCGAGGAGAGTTCGGTGAAAACGAGTTGCGACACCCGCATCCCGGGGGTCAGCGCGACGGGTGCGGTGCCGAGGTTCGACAGTTCGAGCGTCACCTGTCCCCGGTAACCGGGATCGACAAAGCCGGCGGTGGCGTGGACGACAACGGCGAGGCGACCGAGCGAGGATCGGCCCTCGACGTTGGCGACCAGATCCCGTGGGATCTCGACACGCTCCTTTGTTGTCCCGAGAACGAAGTCGCCGGGGTGAAGAATGAACTCCTCACCGTCGTCAACGACCGTCTCGGAGATGTACTCGCTGACCTCTCGCTTCCGTGTCGGGTGGATACACGAGATGTTCGTGCGTTGGAACTCCAGAAACGCCGAGCCGAGGCGGAGGTCGACGCTTGCTGGCTGTACCTGTTGATCGATATCGTCGAGGGGGTCGACCACCAGACTCCCCTCGTGGAGACGGTCGAGGATGTCGGTGTCCGACAGGATCATACATAGGCCGTGGCGCCGAGGGGTAAAACCTCCCCGGTCACCGATCCGACGACCGTCCGAGTGGGTTTCTGTCGTCCGTGGCAATTCTTGACGAGAACATTAGGGAAACGACAACGTTTTTTTGAGACGGTCAGAAATTGATATGATATGTCTGAGGAGGTCAAGTGGGGGCTGGAGGGTGTCGTGGTTTCCGAGTCCCGACTGAGCTACATCGACGGCGACGCCGGCGAGTTGGGCTATCGCGGGTACGCCATCGAGGACTTCGCACGCGAGGCGAGTTTCGAGGAGGTGTTGTCGCTACTCTGGAACGGAGACTGGCCGACACCGGCCGAACTCGACGAGTTCGCCGCCCGACTCTCCGCCGAACGCGCCATCGATCCCGCCGTCTACGATCTCATTGCGGACCTCGCCGCCCAAGACGAGAACCCGATGTCGATGTTGCGGACGATCACCTCCGCCCTCTCGGCGTACGATCCGGACGCGGACGCCGACCCCGACGACCGCGAGGCCAACCTCGCCAAAGGCTGTCGCATCACCGCGAAACTGCCAACGGCGTTGGCGGCGTTCGACCGGTTGCGCAACGGTGGCGACCCCGTCGAACCGCGCGAGGACCTCGGCCACGCCGAGAACTTTCTTTATATGCTGAACGACGAACTGCCGGACGAGGTGGCGGCTGAGGCCTTCGACACCGCCCTCGTCCTGCACGCCGACCACGGGCTGAACGCATCGACGTTTTCGGCGATGGTGACCACGTCGACCATGTCCGACCTCCACAGCGGCGTCACGAGTGCCATCGGGACCCTCGCCGGTGCCCTCCACGGCGGCGCCAACCAGAACGTTATGCGGATGTTGAAAGAAATCGACGAGAGCGGCGCGGGACCGGACGAGTGGATCGAGAACGCCGTCGCCGAGGGCCGGCGAATCCCCGGCTTCGGTCACCGTGTCTACAACGTCCGCGACCCACGCGCGGCCACCCTCGCCTCCTACTCCGAACGGCTTGGCGAGGCCTCGGGTGAGTCCAAATGGTACGACTACTCCGTGGCCATCGAAGACCACATGGCCGAGGCGACGGAGTTCTCACCCAACGTGGACTTCTACTCGGCGTCGATGTACTACCAGATGGGCATCCCGATGGACATCTACACCCCGATCTTCGCGTTGTCTCGGGTCGGCGGTTGGATCGCACACGCCCTCGAACAGTACGAGGACAACCGCCTCATCCGGCCTCGCGCCCGTTACGTCGGGGAGCGCGGCCGTGAGTTCGTCCCCCTCGACGAGCGGTCGTGAGCGGTTTCTATGGATGTCTTTGTTTACGGTACGCTCACCGATCCCGACCGCGTGGGGACCGTCGTCGAGTCGTTCGTCTTTGTCGGCCCGGCCGTTCTGGAGGGCTGTCGCCCGGTCGTCGGACGGTACCCCACGCTCGTTCCCGGCGGTGAGACGGCCGGGCGACTCCTCCGGACGCCCGACATCGACGCTCTCGACGCGCACGAGGGCGTCGAGACCGGCCCGTACGTCCGGGTGTCGGTTTCCCGCACCGACGGCGGGACCGTCGCCGTCTACGTCGGCGATCCCGACGAGTTGGTGGACGGCGACGGACCCGGCGGCGGCCTAGCGGCCGACGAACGTCCGACCGAGTGGCCCGGCGACGGCCCGTTCGCTGACCGCGTCCGCCGGTATCTCGACGCCGAAGCCGTTGTCGTTCGGCCACAACGTTCCTGATCGGAACCGATCTATCGACCACCTCCGTGCCCACGTTCACGTTCACTTTCACCGCGCCTTCATGAGATTTATGTATCCCGGCAACTAATTATATAATGCACGTCACGCGCGTGCATCCCCCTTTTCAAAACACGGGTGCGGTCAGCGGTACACAAACCGTTAACAGCCACCACGGGAAATGTAGCGGCATGCTCTCGTTCGAGGACGTGGTCGCGGCCCGGGATCGGGTCATGGGCGTCGCACGACACACGCCGCTTGAGTACTCGTACGCCTTCTCCGAGATGACGGACGCGGAGGTCCACCTCAAACTGGAGAACTTTCAGCGGACGGGGGCGTTCAAGATCCGGGGGGCGATGAACCGAATCGAGACGTTGTCCGACGAGGCCAAGGAGGCGGGCGTGGTCACCGCAAGCGCCGGCAACCACGCGCAGGGCGTTGCCTTGGCCGCCACCCGCGCGGGCGTCGACTCGAAAATCGTCATGCCGGACCACGCGCCCGTCTCGAAGGTGAAAGCCACCGAACGATACGGCGGTGAGGTCGTTCTCCACGGGGCGGACTACAGCGAGGCACAGTCGGAGGCCCACCGGATCGAACACGACGAGGGGCGGACCTACGTCCACGCCTTCGACGACGAGATGGTGATGGCCGGACAGGGGACGATCGGCCTCGAAATTGTCGAGGACTGCCCCGAGTTGGACACCGTGATCATCCCCATCGGTGGCGGTGGCCTGATCTCGGGCATCGCCACGGCGGTGAAGGCTCACGACGACGTACGCGTGATCGGCGTGCAGGCGGAGGGCGCTTCCAGCGCCGCCGAGTCGCTCCGGCGGGGTGCGATCTATGAACGTGACAGCGTCGACACCATCGCCGACGGAATCGCTACCCGACGTGTCGGCGACCTAACCTTCGAGGTGCTCAAAGAACGCGTCGACGAGGTTGTGACCGTCGACGACGAGTCCATCGCCATCGCCCTGACATATCTGCTCGAACGTGAGAAGGCACTCGCGGAGGGCGCGGGGGCTATTTCCCTTGCGGCCCTGCTCTCCGGGGCCATCGAGTACACGGAAGGTGAGGTTATCGTTCCGGCGATCTGTGGTGGCAACATCGACCTCAACGTGCTCACGACGGTGGTGATGCGGGGGCTTGTCGCAACGGGACGGTATCTCCGCTTCCGAACCATTCTGAAAGACCAGCCCGGGGCACTGGTCGACCTCGGGACCATCATCGCCGACCATCAGGCGAACATCACCGCCTTCCACCACGACCGCACGTCGCGGGACGTGGCCATGAACGACGCTCGCGTCGAACTCGAGGTGGAGACGCGCGGTCCGGACCACGTCGACGACCTGCTCTCCGCGCTCCGCGAGGCCGGCTACGAGGTCGAAATCGTCAACGGCTACCAGATGTCGGTCTGACCGACGACGGCAGGTACGGCCGTCGACGCCTACTTTTAACCCGCCTGCGCGCGACCGACCGAGCGTGAAACGAACCATCAGCACCGACGATGCCCCCGCCGCGGTGGGCGCGTACAGTCAAGCGACGACAAACGGCGACTTCCTTTTTACCGCAGGACAACTGCCGTTGACGACCGACGGCGACCTCCTTGACGACGAATCCGTCGCGACCCAGACCGAACAGTCCCTCGACAACGTGATGGCCGTTCTCGCCGAGGCGGGGGCCGACGCGAGCGATCTGCTGAAGATCACCATCTTTCTCGGCGACATCGACGACTTCGACGAGATGAACGAAACGTACGCGACGTACTTCGACGATGAGCCTCCGGCCCGGAGCGCGGTCGAGGTCGGCAACGTCCCAAAGGGTGCGGCCCTCGAAATCGAGGCCATCGCCGACGTGGCGTGATCGGGCGGTTAGGGGCGCATGAACGCGCGACAGAAGTCGAGTGGACTGTGGGGTGTGGTGGGAGCGCTTTCCTTTCTCGTTCTCGTCCAGGGCTACCGGTTGCTGCTCGGTCCCCTCGGTGTCGGGACGGCCGTCGTCGCCGGGGTGACACTCCTTGTCGCCGGCGTGACGACCGGATTCAGCTACGTGCTGGAACCACGAATGCGGGGAAACGGAAGGAGTTAATAGGTTGAGTGAGTAGTCGGGAACGCGTGCCGGGATGGCCGAGTGGTAAGGCGCACGCCTGGAAAGCGTGTTCCCTCTGGGATCCAGGGTTCAAATCCCTGTCCCGGCGCTTTTTATGACATCGCGTCTCGGGGCATGATCAGGTCGCCACCGCACTCCGGACAGCGCACGAGCGACCCGGTCACGCCCGTCGTCTGCCGGTACTCGGCATGATCGCAGTCGGTGCAGACCCATTCTGCGACGTGTTTTTCCACCGGCGACGGCTTTTCGGCGGCGGGTTCGCTGTGGCTGTCTTTCAGAGACATGGTATGCCTTCACACTCCACTCACTTAATTCACACGCTCGGAATATCCACTCATTGATGAACAAATAGGCATCAAAATTGCCTAATACCAAACGTTCAGTCAACCCCGCACGGGGCGGATCCGGAGAAAGGTTGATATAGTGCGGGACCGTTACCATGAGTGACAATGCCTGACACGAAAAGTGGTCGCGAACGAAAGGGCCGCAAGAAGCGCGAACAACTGCGCCAGCGCCTGTACGAGCGGGAGCTCGAAGCGCTCGACGACGAGGGCGAGTTGCCGGAGTTCGGCGAGGACGAGTAGGCCGTCGGCGCGGTCATATCCGTTCCGTTCGAATCGATCGCTTGTACAGCCCCGCGCGAACCACGCGACGATCAACGTCGGCGCACACCTCGGGCCGGAACCTCGGACGCTTGATACCGACTGTGCCGACGATGTCGGTGACGAGACCGACGCCCACGAGTTCGACGTGCCGACGGTGTATGCCGCCGAGGCATCCGCGGCGCTCGGGTGTTCGAAGCCGACGCATATGGCCATGGAATCCCGACTGACGACCAGCGACCGGGCGGCTTCGACATCCTGCACAGCGGCGGCCGGCGGTAGTGGGTCGACACGCTCGGCGACGCCGGTTCCCTTGTCACCCGAAAAAACGACCTCCGGATCGCTCGTGACACCGACACCGGCGATGCCTTTGTCGTCGGCACCGTTACCGTCCACCGGACGACACGTGGCGGCCGCTCTGTATTTAAACGGCGCCAATCATCGGCCGATCGTGATCGGCTCGGTTCGTGATAACGGTTGACAAGACACCGGATGGCACGGCCACGTCAGGCGATTTCGTCACGCACGCTGGCCATCATAACGGACTACGCCGACGCGGCCATACCATACCTTTATATAGAAGGACAAACAATCCTGCGATGAACTATGAGTGAGCGAATGCAACAGGGGCAGCCGATGATCATCATGGGCGACGACGCCCAGCGAGTCCAGGATCAGGACGCCCAGGAGTACAACATCTCGGCTGCTCGCGCGGTTGCGGAGTCGGTACGGTCGACACTCGGCCCGAAGGGGATGGACAAGATGCTCGTCGACTCGATGGGTAGTGTCACCATCACCAACGACGGCGTCACCATCCTCCAGGAGATGGACATCGACAACCCGACGGCCGAAATGATCGTCGAGGTTGCCGAGACACAGGAGGACGAGGCCGGCGACGGGACGACGACGGCCGTCGCCATCGCGGGTGAACTGCTGAAAAACGCGGAGGATCTCCTCGAACAGGACATCCACCCGACGGCGATCATCAAAGGCTTCAATATGGCCGCACAGCGGGCTCGCGAGGAGGTCGACGCGGTCGCAGAGGACGTCGACCCCACGGATGAGGAGCTTCTGCGGAAGGTCGCCGAAACCTCGATGACGGGCAAAAGCTCCGAACTCGACAAGGATCTGCTCGCCGGCCTCGTCGTTGAGGCCGTCCGGGCCGTCACCGTCGAGGCCGACGACGGGAGCCACGTCGTCGACCTCGAGTTCGCAGAGATCGAGACCCAGACCGGCCGCTCGGCCTCCGAGTCCGAACTCCTCAACGGGGCGGTCATCGACAAGGACCCCGTCAACGACGACATGCCCGTCGACTTCGAGTCGGCGGACGTGCTCCTGTTGAACGAGCCGATCGAAGTCGAGGAAACGGACGCCGACACTTCGGTCAG
>NZ_JAQCNJ010000084.1 GCF_028275055.1 Haloplanus sp. | reverse complement strand
GTTCTCGATGGCGAAACACTCCGGGGCTTTGATATCCTCGATGTGAATCCCGCCGAAGGAGGGCTCTGTCAACGACACGGCCTCAACGATGGCGTCGGGGTCGTCGGTGTCGAGTTCGAAATCGAAAACGTCGATATCGGCGAATCGCTTGAGTAGGACACCTTTCCCCTCGATGACCGGCTTCGACGCCTGCGCGCCGATGTCGCCAAGTCCGAGGACGGCGGAGCCGTTCGACACCATCCCAACGAGGTTGCCCTTTGCGGTGTAGGTGTAGGCGTCGGTCGGGTCGTCGGCGATTTCGCGACACGGAGCGGCCACACCGGGGGAGTAAGCCAGGCTCAGATCCCGTTGTGTGCCGGTTGATTTCGTCGTCTCGATGGCGACCTTGCCGGGGGGGTCGCGGCTGTGATAGTCGAGTGCGTCCTCGTCGAGTCCCATGGCCGGGATTCAACGGGACTCCGGATAAAGCTGTACAGTCGGCGTCGGAATCACCCGCCGGGCTGGACGCCCAACCACGTCTGGGTGAGTCCGGCGGCCCAGTTCGGGCGGCGTTCCCAGGCGGTCGGCGAGGGTGACGCGATGACAACCGTCGCCCCCGCCTGAACGCGGTAGGCATAGATCGTCATTCCGCCACGGTCGTAGAACACCAACTCCCACTCCCGGCCGGCGAGGGTCGTTGTCCCGTCGACTCCCGGCCCCGCCGCAACGGCCGCAGCCGCCGCGTCGGGAGTCGGGAAGCGCTCGATGTACAGCGGCGTTGCGTCGAAGCCACCACCGATCGGTGCGACGAAACAGTAGACGCCCAGAGAGCGGTTCGCAGACCGGACCGGTCCGAAGATGTCCGTGACCGACGGTTCGTAGTCGTCCATCCGTTCACGCCACGGTTTGCCATCCTCAAGCAACGCCACGCTCCCGTCGGCGTAGGCGTACAGGCTGTCCGTCTCGGGTTCGGTTGTGTGGTTCCGAACCGGGTGGGGAGACGAATGGTCGTGTGCGTGGGTGAACACCCGGTGACCGCTGGAAAACTCGTGGGTATGACGGTCGACGCCGTCGTCGGCGGTTGACTCCGTGCGGTCGGGATGTGCCCACGTCACGAACCCGTCGTCGGCGGCTGCGAGAGCGACGACCGACGCCGTCGATCCGTCCGGGATCAACATGTCATAGAGCGTGTCGTACACCGGCCGGCGGGAGAACTCGCTCCGGATGTACTCGTTGGAGGCGACACGACCGTAGAACAGGCGCGCTTGGCCGAGCACCGAGTCCTGTGCGTCGACATCGCCGCGTCGGACCGCGCGGCGGAAGTCACGGGCGTAAACGTTGTCGCCGGTTCGGAGCGCCGGATCGACGGCGAAGTGATCGCCGAGGTTCTCGGTCACGTAGTCGGCGACGGCGGTCGTCGCGGCCTCGAGTTCGTCGGCGGCGTCGGTCGTCAGCTCCTCCGATGGGGAGATGTCATCGACGACCCCGAGAACGCCGTTGGCGACCCGGCGAAACTCCTGGATCGTCGGCTCGTACTCCGTTCGGTACCACTCGAATTCGTCGAGAAGGGCGGCCGTCGACGCCGCGAGGTCGGGGTTGGCGACCGACGGCGTCGTCGTCGTCGCCGTCGTCGGTTCGGGGGTCGCGGTCGGCGTGGCGTCGGATCCCCCGCCCCCGCCACCACCACCACCACCATCAGCAGGGGAGTCGTCCGCCCCGTCGCCGGAGCCGCCGAAACACCCACTGAGGAGGTTCGACTGAGCGATTGCGAGCGCCGCGAGGACCCCTCGTCGCGTGACGGGCATTCGGTCGTCTAACCGGGAGGCGGTCAGTTAGCTCTGTCGGCCGCCGGGAGCCGGCACCGCTATCCGATACTATCTTGAATGATGATGGTGTACGGTCACGCATGAACCTGCCATCAACCACGACGCCGGAGGGATTGTTCAACTATATGATGGTGATCATCCTGCTCGCCGCGGTCCTCGGCATAGCCATCCTGTACCTCTGAACGCTCGGGAAACGTTCATTATGGTGTGACCGAAATGTGGCGGTGATCCATGACGACCCAAGACGTTCTCGATCACCACCTCGACGCGTTCACCGACCAGGACCTCGACGAGACGCTCGTGGACTACTCCGACGACTCCGTTATCATCACCAACATGGGCGTGTTCCGTGGACTCGACGAGATCGAGGGGCTGTTCTCCGACCTGTACGAGGAGTTCTCACAGACCGGTTCCGAGGTAGACCTCGAACAGAAAACGGTCGAGGATGAGTACGCGTACATCGTGTGGAACGGAGACACACCGGACAACGACTACGAGTTCTGTACCGACACGTTCGTCATTCGGGACGAGACGATCCACCGACAGACCTTCGCCGGAAAGGTTGCCCCGAAGGAGTGACCCGCGCTCACGTCCACCGGACGACCGCGTGACCGTCGCCGTGGACGGCTACGGATATCCCGTCGGCCCCCGGACGAGACGGCGGCAGACAACACGCACTGCGATCCGCCCACCCCATGTACGGATCGGCGTGCAATCTCCACCGTTGGGGCAAACTCGCCGGTGGATTGCACGGTCGGAGGGGTCGGAGGCGGTCGGAACCACGTGTGTAGTCGGGATGGGTCCCTTTTCATCGGGGGTCGATCACGTCTCCAACACCTCGACGAGGTTGTCCTCGGGGTCGCGGACAAAGAGGATCCGCGTCCCGCTCTCGGTCGTTCGGGGGGCGCTCACCGTCTCGACACAGGCGTCAAGGTCGGCGTAAAACGCATCGACGTCGTCGACGGCGAAGGCAACGTGTGTCGCGCCGGGTCGGTTGATCGCGCCGCCGGTCGCGTCCGGTCCCTCAGGGTCGTACTCAACGAGTTCGATCCGGATCCCGTCGCCGTCGAGGTGGGCGAACCGACCGGTCGCACCGTCGACGTCGACGGCGTCGGCAAACGCCCGGCCCGAGACGGTGAACCGATCTAGTTCGTCGAGGTCGAAAACATCCCGATAGAACTCGACCGCTCGGTCGAGGTCGGTCACCGTCACGCCGACGTGGTGAGTCGCGAGTCGAATCATGTCCGTTCGAGACGTGCCCGCCGACAAAGCGGCTTCGATCCGCCTCTCACGGTTCCGGTGTGCGGTCGTCGTGGGCGACGCCGTCCTGAGGGTGTGGGCGAAGTCACACGCACGCCGGACGGTCGTCTGACGGAGCTATTTGTACGCCTCCCGCGTGGGTGCTATCCCATGGACGAGGGAGACGGACTGGCGGACATGGAGACGGTTACTGTGGAACTACACACGGAGACGGTGGCGGAGATTGAGAACATCGCCTTCGAGTGCCACCGGGACAATCGGGAGGCTGCGATCCGCGACCTACTCGACGAGTGGCTGAAATCCCGAGAGGAGTAGCGGCGGTTAGTCCTCGTCCTCCTCGTCGGTCTGGAGCACCTCGATCACCGACAGTGGTACGTCCCGGAGCGCGCCGCCGACCTCGCTTTTTGCGATGCGGGTGGCGTGGTTCTCGCCATCGGCGTTGAACACCTCTATTTCGAGAAGGAGGCCGACGAGCGCGGTGTCGGCCGCGATGAACGCCGAGTCGAACGGTTCACCACAGGCCGGGCAGGGCGTGACCCCCACCTCCACCTCGACGTACTCCTTGTCCTGGTCGTTGAGACGCTTTCCCGCCTCGCTGACCGCGACACCGATTGCGTCGTCGACGTTGTCCACGTCACGAACCAGCCAGGCCGCCTCCATGGCGACGAGATAATTGCTCATATGTGGTTGAGACGATCGAAGGTTTCGTGTCTTGCGGTTCGACGATGAGGACGGGCAGTTGGTGCGCCGATCCGAAACGAGGGGTCGACGCTCGCTCGGGGGCGTACCGACGACCCGGCGTGTGAGCCGATACCCGTGGCGCCTGGGCGGCACACGCCCCACACACCGGACCGCAACGGCGGGGCCACCGCCGGATCGTGGTGTAGGGGACCGCCTGACGCCTCGGAACCGATCCGCGACCACTGAGCGCGCCGATACCGGGCCGAAAACGTGGTAGCTACCGAAGCCCGTCCCGAAGGTCGTCGGAAGCGAGTTGAATGGTGTACCCTGCGACGGCTTGGGCGGCCTTCCAGTCGTCGGCCGTCGCGCGAGCGTCGAGCGCCGCCAACCCGTCGTCAAGGCAGTCGGCCGTCTCCTCGCGAAGGTCCCGGAAGAGCCTCACACGCTCCGGGTCGGCGGCGAAAAAATCGATCAGTCGGTCGTGCGTCCGGAGGGAAACGAGCGTGCGCCCGACCATCCCCCCCGCGATGCGGTGGATCGGATCATCCCGTCCGCGAAGGTACGCGTGCATCGGGCCGGCTTGCTCGGGTGGACCGAACTCGCTGTCGCCGTCGAGTGCCGCCCGGACCCGGCGATGGTGATCGTTCTCCTGAGCGGCGACGGATTCGTATGTGCGAGCGAGCGTCGCGTCGACCGCGTCGTCGGCCCACGCTCTGAAGGTTTCACGGGCGGCGTGTTCGCTGTTGCCCGCCGCGGACAACAGCGTGTCCGGATTCGGATCACCCTCCGAGAGCGAGACGAGCAGGTCCGGCGAGCCGAGAAGCGCTAGGTCCGACGCGTTGTCGGCGACGACCGTCTCGCGGAGTTCGTCGGCGTCCATACTGCCCAGTTGCACCCGAGCGAGGTTGAACCCGACGGCTCGGACGGGCAGTGCAGGTCGGCCCCGATTCATCGCCGAACCCCATCGGCGGACGACCGCTACACAGTCACGCCACTCCGTATCAGTCGTCCGCGGCGGCCGCGTCGCCGGCCGCGGCGTTCTCGATACTCGGCGGATACTTCCCGCGGTCGAGAACGAGGTCACTCTCGGGTCGAGCCATGCAGGTGAGAGCGTACGACTCGGCCTCGTCGTCAGTCAACGCGCGCGCCGCCGGTTGCGTCACCGACCCCTCGACGATCTCGGCGGAGCAGGCCAGACACATTCCGACCCGACAGGAGTACTCCTGTGCGATGCCGGCGTCGAGACACGCCTGCAGAATGGTCCGTTTGTCCGACACTTGAATCGTTTCTCCGGTGCCCGCAAACTCGACGGTGTGCTCGGTCATGGGACGGACTACGCCGGACCCAGGCAAAACTCTTTACCACCGCACCGGGGTGGGGTCGTGGCTGTGTCTGACACAAAATATATACGGGTTCCACGTCCTTGTGTGAGACGAGACCCAGGCGCTCGGGGGCTGTGGGTAGGGGTACGTTCGGTTCCCGGCCGTCTGTGGGTCATCTTTATCCGAGCCGGTTTGTGGGTGTAGAGGCTCGTGTGCCGATGCGCAACCGACAGACCGGCGGGCGTTACTCGCCCCAGTCTTCCTCGAGTTCCGGGGCGGAATCCAGTTCTACGGGATCGAGGCCGACCACCTCGAGTTCGGCACCGCAGGTGCCACAGTCGACGATCTCTCCCACTTCCAACTTTTCGTGCAGGGTTGCGTCCGCCCCGCATTCGACGCACTCGGGCATGATTCGGCCGTGAGTTGGTCGTGGGGGGACTTGAAGGATGCCTTTCGGATCCGGACCGTCGTCGTGGCGGGCCGCCGACCCCCGTTCAGTTCTCGCCGGCGAGCGGTTCGCCCTGCCGGTCGATCCGCGTCGCCGGCAGGCCAGCACGGTCGGCGTGTTCGCGAACCGCGTCCTCGTTTTCGGCCTGGTAATGACAGAACGTTCCCGTCACCTCGCCGTCGTCGTTCGTCAGGACCTCCGAATCGACCCAGCGGATGTCGACGCCCTCCGAGCGGAGGGCATCGAGCGTTTCGCCTGACTTCTCGGCGGCGGCGTCCAGATCGTCACGGCTGATCGGCTCGCCGAGCTCGCGCAGGATCAGGTAGTCGTTCATACGATCGAGAGGGGTCGTCGAATCATAATAAAGGTATGCCCGCATTCCGACGGTCACGCACGCTCGTACCGTGTGAGTCCCCACGCGGCCCCGGCGGCGCCGACGACGAACGCCCCGAGGGCCACGAGAAGCGACGGGGGCGCAAGCATCGGGCCACCCAAAAACGGCCCGCGGACGACGAGTACACCCGATGTCAGCGCCACCGCGGTTCCGAGGATACCGACGGCCGCGGCAACGAGTTTGACCGGGGCGATCACGCGCCCCTCACAGGGGTCGGGCGGTGGTGTCGGTCTCGTCGCCTCATCGCCGGATCTCGAACCCCGACGCGCCGTCCGGCGATTCGTACACCACCTCGACGTCACGGACATCGGCCGCGGGGCTGCCGGTGTGACACCACTCTATCATCGACTCGACGCTTGTCCGTTCGCCCTCGAAGACGGCTTCGACACGACCGTCATTGAGGTTCCGAACCCAGCCGTCGACGGACCGGGCACGCGCCGCATCGCGGGTGTTCGCCCGGTAATAGACACCTTGGACACGACCCGAGACGTGGACGTGAGCACGAACTCGCTCGGTCATATCGCATCGTTTGGGGCCCATTGATAAAAACCCGGAGACCCCACCTGAGATGGCCTGTGAAAACGCCGTGAACCGTTGCCCGTCGGCCCGCCGACCGGGGTCATAGCCACGGGGCGCGGGACTCCTCCTCGACCGGGAACGGCGAGGCGCGGCCCTCGTCGTCGGGGTCGGGGTCGGGGTCGGCGTCGGCATCGACATCGGTATCAGGAGCCGCCGTCCCGTCGGCGTGCGCGTCGGCCACCGCGCTGTCGGGATCGAACGAGAACACCGCGGTCACGCAGAGAACGCCGAGAGCGACGGGCGCGTCGGTTGGCACGAGGCCGAGAACGGAGAGCGCGAGCATCCCGAGTGCGACGGCGCTCCCGAACCGAAACCGGTCGAGGTCGACCGACTCCTGCAACACCGGACCGAGCGCCGCGACGAGCATAGCGAAGGCGACACCGGTCGCGGCGGCGGCGACCCCCCGGAGCACGAGACTCGGGTCGGTAACGAACGTGATCGACGCGCCGGCAGGTTGTAGGCTCGCGATCAGGCCCAACCCGATGATAACGACCGGGCGGGGGAAGTACTCGCCGACACGGGCACTCGCCGTTTTGGCGGCGACCGTCAGAATGACGAGTCCGGCAAAGCGCTCGAAGACGGCCATGTCGAGAACGCTTTGGACGGTGGGGGCGAGCGCCGCCTCGATGGCCGCCGCCGGGAGCAGGACCACCGAGATGAGTGCGATGGTACGGATCCGCTCGCGGGGGGACCCGTCCATCTCCGCGAGAACGACGGCGACGGTGGCCGAGCCGCCGAAGATGAGCAACCCCGTTTCGAGGATACCGAACGGGAACGTGAGCGCACCTGCCAGGATCAACGCCGGGAAGATGCCGTCGATCAGCGGAAGCGCCATGACGGTGGCGAGAAGCTTCGTCGCACCACCGACGCGTTGCTCTATACGGAGCGCGATCGGATGCTGTGAGACGCTCATACCACGCTAGCGGCCGTAACCAACGGCCGACCGGTGGTGTAACGCTCTCGACCCGCCGGCAGCGCGGTCGGTGGCGTTGTTGGTCCCGAAGCGGTTTGTCATCGCCAGCGCTGTAAAGGAGATGCCGGAGTCCTCAACGGAACTCGTCCGAGCGGCACTGCGCGTGGCGGTGAAACGCTTCGAGGCCATATCTAAGTTATGAGCCGCTAAAGAATTAAACGTTGCGTGGGAGGGCGGCGCACAGCCGTGTGTGGCCGAATCGCCGAGCGCCGGGGAGTGGAACCGTGGGGCGTCAGCCCCGGCGACGCGCCCGACGCGGCGTGTGAAACCCACGGCGCGGTTCTCACTCGGGGCGACGGTCACGGCCGTAACGTTTTCCGAGTCGCCGAACCGGCGGTTGCCCGTGCCCGTCGTCGGAACGCTCGTATTCGCTCGTGTCGTCTCGAAACTGTCCTACCGGGCGGCCGACATGACGGCGAGGCGGACGGTCGGGGGGTCGAACGTGCCCTCGTAGGTGCTCTCGTCGGGCGGGGACTCCCGGTAGTCGGCGACCGTTGGGGTCGTGCCGTCGCTCTCAATGCGAGGTGTCCAACGCCGACGGTCTCCCGGTCGTCGGGAGCGCCGTTGTCGGAGACAGCGGGATCGCCGGGAAACCGCGATCGAAAGTGGCGGCGGCCGAACGAGCGTCTCGGAACGTTTTTGAGAACGGCCGGACGACAGATTACATGGCAAACGACGTTCCCGAGTCCAGACCCTTCTCGGAGAAACTGCGGGTGCCGGAGGCGCTTACGTTCGACGACGTTCTTTTGCGGCCGATGGAGAGTCACATCGAACCCGACGAGGCCGATGTCTCGACCAGCGTGTCGACGAACGTCGACCTCAATATCCCGGTGCTCTCGGCGGCGATGGACACCGTGACGGAGAGTGAACTGGCCATCGCGATGGCCCGCAACGGCGGGATCGGCGTGCTCCACCGGAACATGGACATCGACGAGATGGTCGTCGAGATCGAACGCGTCAAGCGGGCCGACGAACTGGTCATCCGGCGGGACGATGTGGTGACGGCCCAACCGGACCAAACCGTCCGGGAGGTCGACGAGATGATGGAACGCGAGGGCGTCAGCGGCGCTCCGGTCGTCGATGGCAACGACGTGGTGTTGGGGATCATCTCCGCGACCGACATCCGGCCGTATCTCGAGGTGGGGGAGTCCGACGAGGTTCACATGGCGATGACCGACGAGGTTATCACCGCCGGCAAGGACGTGACCGCCCGGGCCGCCCTCGAACTCATGTACGATCATAAGATCGAACGGGTCCCGATCGTCGACGACGACAACCGCCTCGTTGGACTCGTGACGATGCAGGGCATTCTCCAGCGGCGCGAACACGAGAACGCCGTCCGTGACGGGTCCGGATCACTCCGGATCGGCGTCGCGGTCGGGCCGTTCGAGAACGACCGCGCCCACGCCGCCGCCGACGCCGGGGCGGATATCCTCTTTATCGACTGCGCCCACGCACACAACCGAGACGTGATCGATAGCGCCCGTGAGATCAGCGAGTCGGTCGAGGCGGACGTGGTCGTCGGCAATATCGGCACGCGGGAGGCGGCCGAGGCTGTCGTCGGCTTCGCCGACGGTGTCAAGGTCGGGATCGGTCCGGGATCGATCTGTACGACCCGGGTCGTTACGGGCGCGGGGATGCCCCAGATCACCGCCGTCTCCGAGGTGGCCGACGTTGCCAACCGGCACGACGTGCCGGTCATCGCCGACGGCGGCATCCGCTACTCCGGCGACGCAATCAAGGCCATCGCCGCCGGGGCCGACGCCGTGATGCTCGGGTCGTACTTCGCGGGGACAAAGGAAGCCCCGGGACGGGTCATCACGATGAACGGCAAGAAGTACAAGCAGTACCGCGGGATGGGATCGGTCGGGGCGATGCGCTCCGGGGGTGGCGACCGCTACCTCAAGGAGGAAGACGACGACGAGGGGTTCGTCCCGGAGGGCGTCGAGGCGGCCACCCCCTACAAAGGGACGTTGGCGTCCGAACTCCACCAACTCGTCGGCGGAATGAAGTCGGGAATGGGGTACGTCGGCGCGCCGACCATCCCCGAATTCAAACAGCGCTCGCGGTTCGTCCGAGCGTCGTCGGCCGGACAGACGGAGGGTCACCCTCACGACGTGATGATCACCGACGAGGCACCCAACTACAGCCCACAGGAGTAGCGGAGCGACGACGGTAGCGGCCGGTTCCGCAAGGGATATTTTGATATGGACCGGCAATCCAATATATGCTGTGAGTGGTCGGAACCCCCCGCATGGAAACGTATGAGCGATGAGACACCAACCGTCCTAGTCGTTGAGGACGAACGTGACTTAGCAGAACTCTACGCCACTTGGCTCGCCGAGTCGTATCACGTCCGGACGGCAGGCAACGGACATGAAGCGCTCGATGAACTCGACGACGATGTGGGCGTCGTGCTGTTGGACCGCCGGATGCGTGACCTATCCGGGGAAGAGGTTCTCGAGGCCATCCGTGACCGGGGTATCGACTGCCGGGTGGCGATGGTGACGGCGGTCGAACCCGGAACCGAGATCGTCGATATGAAGTTCGACGACTACCTCGTCAAGCCGGTTTCTAAGGAGGACCTCGAACGGACGGTGTCGAACCTCTCAGTCCGCAACCAGTACAGTAAAGGGATCCGACAGTTG
>NZ_JAQCNJ010000032.1 GCF_028275055.1 Haloplanus sp. | reverse complement strand
GAGCACCCGATCGCCCCGTACCGAAAACATGTGGATCAGCCGAAGCGGGAGGTCAAGCGGGAAGGCAGCCGAGCGGTCACGGCGCTCCTCGTGGTCGTCGAGACCCTGTTTCTCGCCGCGAATCTCCCACAGGTCCGAGAACCACCGGTTGCGCTCCTCCCAAAAAAAGGCGCTCTCGTAGCGCCGGTCGTCGCCCGGCGGGAACGACCGGGTGTCTCCCTTCCGAAAAAGGAGGATATACTCGTGTTCGAGGGTGACGTAGGCGTTCGGCGGGAGAGTGCCCGAGCCCATGAACTTCGTGAGGCTGTTTGTCGGCTTGCGCCAGAGCACGTCCGGCAGGGGCGTCAACCCTCGCGTGCGGAGGGCGTCGACGATCCGGGCGTGGTTGGGGTACTGCTGAAACCGGCCGTCGACGGATCGTGTCGCGTCGCCGACGTTGACACAGACGATGCCACCCGGCGCGAGAACGCGGTCGACCTCCGACCACACGTCGTCGAGTTGTGCGTGCATCAGTTCGAACGCGGCGTCGCCATCGCCGGCATCCAAGGCGGCTCGGACGCCCGGATCGCGGGCCGAAAAGAGGTCGTCCCAGAGGTCGATCATCGGGTACGGCGGCGACGTGACGACGAGATGGACAGACTCGTCCGGGACGGCGTCCATATCGGCCGCGTCGGCGGGGTAAAGAGCGTGCGAGGTCCGCATCGCTCCCACGTCCCCGCCGGCGGCAGGTATCGGTGTCGGTTCCGAACGCCCCGACCTACTTATCCGTCGGGCCGTCGCCCCGACCTACTTATCCGTCGGGCCGTCGCCCCGACCTACTTATCCGTCGGGGACGTTGCTACAGCCATGTCCGCGCCCGCTCGGATCGTTTCCCTCGAACCGGCCGCCACCGTCACTCTGCGGGAACTCGGCGTTGCCGACCGCCTCGTCGGCGTCACGGCCCACTGCCGGGACGAACTCGACGGGGCGGCGACCCCGACGGTGCTTGGCGGGTGGCTCACCCCCGACCTCGACCGTCTCGACGCTCTCGACCCCGACCTGGTCTGTACCGGCGACGCCCTGCAGGCGGAGGTTCGGAACGCGGTCCGCGACCGAGGGCTTCCGGTCCATCATACGACTGCCGACACGCTCGACTCGGTGATCGAGAGCTTCTCGGCTCTCGGCCGGGCGATCAGGCGGCCGGAGGCGGGCGAGCGGTTGGCCGAGCGGAGCCGGGATCGACTCGACCGTGTTAGGGAGCGCGTCCCCGAGACCGACCGGCCGACCGTCTACTGCGAGGAGTGGGCCGACCCGCCGATGGCCGCCGGCAACTGGGTTCCCGATGCCGTGACGACCGCCGGCGGGCGCTACCCCTTTGTCGATCCGGGCGAGCGCTCGCGGCCGGTCGACGGCGACGAGGTAGAGGCCGCGGCCCCCGACCACGCGGTGTTGCACATCTGTGGCCGCGGCGAGTGCGCCGACCCCGCGACGGTCACCGACCGAGAATGGGCCGTCGATCCGGCGGTCCACGTTCTCGACGACTCGCTGCTGAACCAGCCGAGCCCGAACCTGATCGACGGGATCGAGCGTCTCGCCGACCTGCTCCACTAGTCGGAGTCGATGTCGGGATCCGGGTCGGGCGCGTCGGGCGGGTCGGTCTCGCCCGTCTCGTCGACGGCGGCGGTCAGGGAGACGTTGAGCGCAAGCATCGAGGCGACGCCGCCAACGACGGTGACGAGGTTCTTTACCGCGTGGTCGAGAACGGCCGCACCGAAAGCCGTCGGGCCGGTCACGGGCGTTAGCCCGGCGATCAGAAGTGTAAACGCCGCCTCGTAGAGGCCGATCCCACCCGGCGAAAGGGGTAATACCTTCGCGAGGTTACCGACGCTCACGGCGAAGAAACTGACGGCGACGAGCGTCGGGGGCGCCAGCCCCACGTCGAAGGCCGCGAGAACGAGAATCGCCGTCACCACGTCCAGCCCCCAGATTACGAGACTGTTCGCGCCGATGCGGGCGAAGGCGGTACGGTCGGCGGCGACCGTCTGGACATCGCCGACAAAGCGTTCGAGGATCCCGGCGGCGTAATCGGCGTAGGAGTCGGTGCTCACGCGGGCCAGCGACCGACGGATCAGGTTCCTATCGCGGCGCGCGCTGGCGACGATGACCGCGAGGACGATGACGGCCGCGGCCGCGACGCCGGCGGCGACGGTGAGCGCGACCCGGGCGCTCCGCGGGTCGACGCCGGGGACGCCCCCGGAGACGGCCGACACCACCTGGTCGGCCGACCCCGTGACCACGAAGCCGACGAGCACCGTCGCGCCGAGAACGGTGATGGTCAGGAGGTCGAACACGCGCTCGACGGCGAGGGAGGCGAAACCGGTGGGGTAGGGGATCGACCGCCGCGCCTTTACCACGTACGCACGGACGGCGTCGCCCGCCCGCGCGGGAAAGACGAGGTTCCCGGTCTGGCTGATAAACACCGCACCGGTCAGAAAGCCGAGCCGCTCGCGGTAGCCGAGTTCGTCGAGGATGTCGCGGTAGCGCGCGCCGCGCAACGGCCACGAGCATAGGTAGACGAGCGCCGCGAGCACGACCAGACCGCGGTCTGCGCTCTCCAGTTCCCGCAGGACGGCCCCCGGGTCGAGATACAGCGTCATCAGGGCGAGTGCGAGGAGCGTCAGGAGCGCCCCCGCGCCGACGCTCACCCGGCGGGTGATCCGGGGGCTCACCGACACCTGCCACCACAGCCGCAGGATCTGGCTCCCCATCCCGAACACGTCGCGCACGAGGTCAACCTTCGTGTCGCCTTTCGGCTCCCACTTGACGGGGAACTCCGCGACGACCAACCCGGCCCGCTGTGCGCGGATCAGGAGTTCGGTGTCCCAGAACCAGTGGTCGTCCTCGACGTCGTCGCGGAGATGGGTGAACGCCTCGCGGCTCAGTGCTTTGAAGCCACACTGGTGGTCACGAAGCGAGGAGCGAAGGAACAGACGGACCAGTCCATTGTACACCTTTGACGGCACGCCCCGCTTTGTCGGCCGGTCGGCAACCTCACCGGGAAGCCAGCGCGACCCCGTTGCCACGTCGGCGTCGCCGGAGCGGACGCGCTCGACCAGTTCTTCGAGATGGCGCATGTCCGTCGCGAGGTCGGTGTCGAAGTAGACCAGCGTGTCGCCGCCGGCGGCCGAAAAAGCGCGTTCGAGCGCACCGCCCCGGCCCAGTCGCTCGTCGCTGTGGACGTGTCGGATCCGGTCGTCCTCGGCGGCGAGGCGGTCGGCGATGGCCGGCGTCCGGTCGTCGCAGCCGTCCTCGGCGACGAGCACCTCGAAAGCGCCGGCAGGGAGAAAGCCCGCGAGCGTCGACAGCGTCGTTGCCACCGTCGACTCGATGGTCCCGGCCTCGTTGTACGCGGGGAGGACAACGCTCACCTCGACGTTGTCGTCGAAACCGGTGCCAGCCCCGGGATGATCCATTTGGCTGGGATGGTCGGGCCGTATTCAAGAACGTTCCGTCTCGGTCCACACCGGGGGTTCCGGCCGCCGCGAGGGGAGAGTCCACGAGCGCGCTGGATTCGACGGTCGTGAGCGTTCTCGTACTGTTCGGACGCTTGATGGCGAGTGCTTTTTCGAGTACCGAAATTGCGGTCTGCTCGTTCTCGACCGGGCGGTTGGACGGCCGCGGGGCGCCGACGCCGGGCGAGCGTCGTTTTCGACCTTCTCGACGGCACTATACCGCCTGCCGGTGACGTTGCTCGTCGGCAACCACGTCGTCAACGTCGCAATCGACATCCTCGCGGTTCTTTTTCCGAACCACTTCGCCGAGGGATGGTCGCTCCGGAGGGCCCGCCCTGTCCGCCGCGTTGAGCGTGGTCTCTTTGGGGTCGTCGGGTCCGATGTCAGCACCCGGCGTGTAGGGCGTTGGCGGCGACGCGGCGAAGGAGCGAAGTGACACGCCACCCAACGATAGACCGTGAGAGAGTTCGAGCGCAAACAGCTCCTCGAACGCGTCGAACGCGAGGCCGCGACGGTCGGGGCGGAGATTCCCGAGACCATCGCGGTCCAAGGCGAGGAGGTTGATCTACAGGAGTTCGTCTTCGAGATCAAACGCCGCGAGACGGTGCCGTCGGGCGAGCGTGACCGGGTAGAACAGGCGAAGCGGAGCCTCCGGCGCGAGCGCATCCAACGGCTCGAACGGATCGAGAACGGGGAGGTGAGTTTCGACGAGGGCGAGCGGTTGGCCGAGAGCATCATCGGCATCGACCGTGCGCTCGACGCCCTCGAAGGGCTGAACACCGACCTCGAACGCGAGGCCGAGGCACAGGAGGCCGCCGACCGCAAGCGCTGGATGAAGTTCCTCCGGAAGGCGCTGGGACACGATGACACCAGCCACAACACGCGGGGGCGGCCGTGAGTCGCAACGAGGAGGTAGCCACCCGGTTCGAGGAGATGGCCGACCTGCTGGAGGCCCGGGACGTCGAGTACAAGCCACGGAGCTATCGTCGGGCCGCGGAGAACGTCCGCGACCACCCCACGCCGGTCGAGGAACTGGCCGCCGAGGGGAGAGACGCCGTCAAGGGGATCGACGGTGTCGGGGACGCGCTCGCGGCCAAGATCGTCGAGTACGTCGAGACGGGGGAGATCGAGGAGTTGACCGACCTCCGTGAGTCGTTACCGGTCGATATGGCGGCGCTGACCAGCGTCGAGGGGGTCGGCCCCAAAACAGTCGGGAGCCTGTACGAGGCGCTCGGGATCACCACCCTCGACGAACTGGAGACGGCCGCGCGGGGGGGCGAGATTCGCGAGGTCTCCGGGTTCGGTGAGACGACCGAATCGAACATCTTGGAGAGCATCCCCTTCGCCCAGCAGGCCCGGGACCGCGAGCGTCTGGGCGACGCCCGCCCGGTGGCGGAGGCGCTTCTCGACCACCTCCGTGAGGTCGACGCCGTAGCCCGGGGCGAGGTCGCGGGGTCGCTCCGGCGGTGGCGCGAGACCATCGGCGACGTGGACGTGTTAGTTGCGAGCAACGACGCGGCCGCGGCCATCGACGCCTTTCTGGGCTGGGACGCCGTCAACGACACCATCGAGTCGGGGACGACAAAGGCGAGCGTCCGCGCCCGGGGGATGCGGATCGACTGCCGGGTCGTCGTCCCCGAGGACTTCGGCGCGGCACTCCAGTATTTCACCGGAAGCAAGGCACACAACGTCCACCTCCGTAATCTGGCCATCGAACGCGACCTGAAACTCAACGAGTACGGCGTCTTCGACGTGAGCGGGGTCAACGAGGTGACGGGCCAGCGCGCCGGCCGCCGCCTCGGGGGGAGACACGAGGCCGACCTGTACGACGCCCTCGATTTGCCGCCGATCCCGCCGGAACTTCGCGAGGACCGCGGCGAGATAGCGGCCGCCCGCGAGGGACGGCTCCCGGACCTGCTGGTCGAGTCGGACCTCCGGGGTGACCTCCACACACACACCGAGTGGTCCGACGGGACCGAATCGATCGAGACGATGATCGCGGCGGCGGCCGACCGCGGTGACGACTACGTTGCGATCACCGACCACGCAACCGGACCGGGGATGGTCGGCGGTGTCGGCCTCGACGACGACCGACTCCGCGAGCAGATGGACGCGGTCGAGACGGCGGCCGAGGACACCGACCTGACCGTGTTCCACGGCGTTGAGGCCAACGTCGACGCGGAGGGCGGTCTCTCGGTCGGTGACGACCTCCTCACGGCACTGGACCTCGTGATCGCGTCGCCACACAGCGGTCTCGGGGCGGACCGCGAGACGGCGACCGAGCGTCTCGTCGGCGCGGTCGAACACCCCGAGACGGACGTCTTGGGCCACCCGACCGGGCGACGGCTCAACGACCGGGCCGGCCTCGACCCGGACCTCGACCGGCTTGTGGCCGCCGCCGCAGACGCGGGGACCGCACTCGAGGTCAACGCTAACCCTCGCCGACTCGACCTGAACGACGAGGCGGTGCGGGTGGCCGTGGAGGCCGGAACACCGATTGCGGTCGACACCGACGCCCACAGCGTCGGAGGACTCGACCTCCGGCGCTACGGCGTTCACACGGCGCGTCGCGGATGGGCCGAGGCCGCAAACGTGGTCAACGCCCGGTCGGCGTCGGGGCTACAGTCGTTCCTGCGGTGAGTGGGGATAACGACGGCCGGGGCGAGCGGTTCCTTCTCGACGCGATGCTCGGAAAGCTGACGACGTACCTCCGGATGTGTGGGTACGACGCCGCCTACGCGCTCGACCGCGACGTCGAGGCGGACGACGAACTCCGACGGATCGCAGACCAGGAAGAACGGACGCTTGTCACGCGTGATACCGACCTCGCCGCCCGGACGGACGGGGCTTTCAGCCTCTCGGCACGCGACGTCGAGACACAGTGTGACGAACTCCGGGCGGCGGGTGTGGCGCTGTCGCTCCCCGACCGGCCGCGGCGGTGTGGGCGGTGTAACGGCCGGCTCGAACCGGTCGAAGACGGGGTCGAAACGCCGGACCACACACCCGACCCGACAGCGGGTGTCTGGCGGTGTGGACGCTGTAACGGGTACTTCTGGAAGGGCAGTCACTGGGAAGACGTGAGACGGCGGTTGGGTTGAGACCCGATCGATAGAATGACACAGCGGTGTGCCCACCCAAAAAAGCGACACGCACGCAGGAGAACCCGGCGTGTCGTGGGAGCCCCGTTCACTCGCGTCATCAGAACATAAGACGAAAGTGAAAAACAACCAACCAAAATACGTGGCTGCCGAACCGCCGTTATGGATCGCTTACCGCTCCGAAACGAGGAGGAGCCACACCCACCGGTGAGTGTAGGCTGTTACGTGCGGGCGACAGCGACCGAGCCGTTCGTCCATGACGTCGTCGAGACGGTACACGCCTACGGTGAGAACGGAGTGTTCGAGGAGTACACGGTCGAATTCTGGCCGGACGAACTCTGCCTGACCGGCGGTAGAAAAGAACCCGTCGTTCTTTCGCGTTACCGGCAGTTGCAGGCGTGGGCCGACGATGAGGATGTGTCCCTCGAACCGGCGTTTAGGCGTCGTGAGCGAACGTCGGTGGTGAACGAAACCTCCGAGACGGTGCTCGTGCTTCCGGTACTGTGTCTGGCCGTTCGTGTCCGTGGGGAACTCGTCGTCGTCGCGCCACACACCACCGGAACGACGCCGTACACGGTCGGAGATGCGCTAGCCGACATCGAGTCCCTCTCCCGTCCCGGATGCACAGGGAGCGAAAAGCTTCCACAGGGGAATCCGATCCGTTCCGCGTCGGCGGTCCCCGCCGCTGAGGACCGGTCGGCCGATATGGAACACTCGGAGTAGCGAACCCGTTGTTGTGACGGTCCGAACGATATGGTACCAGTTCCGTGAGCCGCTAGCGCCCGCTCCAGTCCTCGCAGGCGTCCATATCGGCCATTACGCCGTCGTGGAAGCCACAGTAGGGCTGGATGCCGCGTTCGGTCCTGACGTACTCGAAGTGTTCGCAGTTGCCACAGTAGCGGTCGGCGGCATCGGTCGACGTGTCCGTTGCGGTCGTTGACGTCCACGAGGTGTCGCCCGTGTCGTCGGTGGCGGTCGACCGGGAGCGCGACGACGGACCGCGTGGGCCGGTCGGCGATGACGGCTCGGCACCGCCGTCACCCGGCCCGGTGACCGACGCAACCTCGCGGAGTTCGTCGTCGTCGGCGCCGCCGTCGCTCATCTGTGTGCCGACGGTCCCCGTCGGGGTATCGGTGCCGCCGAGGCCGACGCTTCCTTTGGCCGTCGACCGGTCGACCTCGATCACCTTCGTTTCGCCCTGTCGGGTAACCTCCATCGTGACGGTGCCGCCGGGGTCGTTCCGGGTTTTGAAATTGGCGATGCCGACGAACAAACACCAGAACGTCGTGAGCGCGCCGAGAAAGTAGACGCCGACGGTCGGCAGGGTCAGGTCGATCATGCCGGGTGCACAGGTCGCCCCGGACCACCGGCAGGGGTAGGCGTGGGCGAAGAGGGCAACGCCGAGAACGGCGACGCTGGCGCCGATCCCTGCGGCGGCGCGGGTCGATCGCTTTGCCGGCAGGACCGCCGAAATACCGAGAAAGACGGCCGGGACGCCGAGGCCGGCGAGAATGCCGCCGTACTCCCGAACGTCGTACAAACTGACGCCGCCGCCGAGCAACACGTCGGTCGTGGCGACGACGATACCTGCAACGACGAGCGTGATGCCGACGAGAAACAGGCTCCCTCCCGCGTAGATCTGCCGGAGACTCGGGCCGCTCCGGTCGTCCCCGTGGTAGACCTCCCCGAGACTGGTCATAACTCATGCTATGCCGCCCACCCACAAAACGCTACGTCAGACGGACGCGTGACGGTGGGGCGATCGGTTGGTGCGAAGGGATTAACTCCGGGGCAACGGTAGTGGCGTGCATGGCTGAGGATGCGGACGACGACGAGGGACCTGCGGTCGAACTGGGTGAGGGCGAACCGGTCGAGGGCGCGCCCCTCGCACGGGTGGCCTCGCGACTCACCTGGCCACAGAAAGCGAGCGCCGTGCGACAAAAGGAGGGGGACGCGACGATCCGGACGCCCGACGGCCCACGGACCGTCGGTTCGGCGCTCGATGATGTCGACGAGACGTACTTCGACACGCGACAAACGTTTCTCTCTGCGATCCGGTCGGTGATCGGTACCGGCCCGGTCGCCACGGCCGAGGAGTGAGGTGTCGCTCCACCGGTTCCCCCTTTCTTGGGTTCAGCGGTCTCTGCTCGTCGGACTCGTTCTCGCGGTCGTCTGGTCGCTCTGGGCCGTTCCTCCGACGAGCCTCGGCGCTCGACTCGTGCGCGACATCGTCGTGTTCATCTGTGCGCCCGTCGCACTCGCGGTGAGTCACGGCCGCGATCTGGGGTGGCGGGTCGACCGCCGGGCGATCCGGAACACCCTCGCACTCGCGGTGTTCGTCACCCCCTTCTATATCGTCGGATCGTCGTTGCCGACGATTCGGGCGTACTACCCGATGTGGGCGACGAACACGGCGCTGACCGCCTTTCTTCCCCACGCTGCCGCCCAGTTTCTCGTCGCCGCGGCCGCCGAGGTGTACTACCGGGGGTTGCTCTGTGTCGGCGTCCGCGAACTCGGGGTCAAGAGTGTCTTTATCAGTCCCGTCGCCTACGCGGTCCACCACGTCCACAAGCCGCCGATCGAACTCCTTCTCTCTGCCCCGACCGACGTGCTCTTTGGGGCGGTCGACTACCACAGCGAGTCCATCCTCCCGTCGATGGTGGCTCACGGGGTCGGTCTCGCGTTGCTGGATTGGCTGGTGTTACACCCGCCGCTGATCCCGACGTCGGTCGTCGTCAGGTGGTTGTCGTGGCTTCCGCTCCCGGTGTGACTTTACGCCCGGCGAGCGTAACTCACACTATGTCGCTCCCAATCGACCCGACGCTGATCGAGGGTTCGAACATCGGGGAAAAACGGGCGGTCTTGGAGATGAACCACGAGAGTGCGGTCGAACACGTCCGGAAGACGTTCGCCGCGGCGGGCTTTGGCGTTCCCGTCGAGTTCTCGCCGTCCGACCTGCTCAACGAGAAGGTGGATGCGGACCGCGACCCATACTACGTGCTGGGGGCGTGCAACCCCGAGATGGCCGATCGGGTGCTCGACGCGAGCGACCGCCGGATGGGCGCGTTGTTTCCCTGTAACGTCATCGTGTGGGAGGAGTCGCCGGGACGACAGGTCGTCTACCACGTCAGCATCATGCGCATCGGCCGGCTTGTCGGTCTCGCACCCGACGACGAGGCGATGGCCGACATCGTCGCAGAGACGGGCGAGATGGTCGACGCCGCCTTTGGGGCGCTTTAAAACTCCGAGAGCGTGGTCTGCAGGCCGGCGACCATCGCCGACTTGCGCCGAAGTGTCGACAGCGACGTGGGGAGGAAGCCAACGACCCCCTGAACCGCCTCGGTGAGCGTCTCGGCGGTGGCGTGGTCGTCGTCGTCGAAGGCGTTGCGGACGCCCTCACGGACCTGCCAGACACCCGCCGGTCCCCAGTAGTCGTCCGAGACGTGCCGGAGAACGAGACATTTCGCCTGCCGACCCCGGTCTTCGAGATGTTCGAGAACGCCGAGGCGTGCGGCGTGGTACGCGCCGGCCGTCTCCTCGACGTAGCCGGTCCGGCCCTCGTACCCTTCGCGGTCGGCCGCGAGCCACGTGCCTGCCTCGGGGTCCGGGTTCCAGACGCTTCCCGGCGCCTTCAGTTCGACGAGTTCGTACTCCCACCGGCCCGGGGCGAGGATCACCCAGTAGGCGTTGCCGAGAAACGCGTTGCGGTGGATTTCGACACCGTCGACGCTCGGAGCGTCGCGTAACGAGCCACGGAGGTACCGGCCGACGGTGTCGTCGACGGCGGTGATCGACCACCGCGTCGGGACGAGTCGGCGGTCCGCTCCCCGGCCGAGTGCGCCGGCCGAGAGGACCGTGTTCACGTCGTAGACGTCGAACCCACGGCGGTAAAGGTAGGTGATCGCCCCCTCGGCGCGCCAGTCGTCGTCTTCGAGCGTCTTCTTTATCGGTGCCGGAACGTGTGGGTTCTCGCCGAGCGTCGCCGACTCGGCCGGGGCGCGCGGGCCGGTCGGGGCCGAAGCGCCGTCGGCGTCGAAGTCAACGCGGGGGTCGTCGCCGAGGCCGAGTTCCACGTCGACCGGGCGGTCGGCGATGGCCACCTCCCGGCCGACGCCGACAACGCCACCCCACGTCTCGGCGACGTCGACGGACGACGACCGACTGGCGTTCAACAGACTGGTTCGTCGGCGGAACACCTCGTTTAAATCGATGCCCTCGTCGTACCACGCGCCGCTCGTGACGAAACTGTCGGCATCGCTCTCGTTACCGACCGGCGAGAGGATGCCCGTCGACACCTCCGGGTAGTTCGACCGCCCCACAAAGATTGACGACGAGACGCTACCGACGACGGAGTCGCCCGACACCGTCCGCTCGATGCGGTCGGCGACGGACTCGACATGATCGAGAATGGCGTAGGATTTCTCCATGGCGAGTCGCCGTTGCTCAGCGCGTTTGTCGGCCTCGATGTCGACGAACTCGTCGAGGCGCATACCCGAGATACCGCCGGACGGGGTTTGAACCTGTCGTGCTAACTGTGGATACCCATCGCTTCGATCTGTTCCTGATACCGGTTGCGGATGGTGACCTCGGTGACCTGCGCGACGTCGGCCACCTCACGCTGGGTCTTTTTTTTGTTACAAAGCAACGAGGCCGCGTAGATGGCCGCCGCCGCGAACCCGGTCGGCGATTTCCCCGAGAGCAGCCCCTTCTCCGAGGTGGTTTCGATGATCTCGTTTGCTTTTGCCTGGACCTCCTCGCTGAGTTCGAGTTCCGAACAGAACCGGGGAACGTACTTTTTTGGATCGACCGGCTTCATCTCCAACCCGAGTTCCTGTGAGACATAGCGATAGGTCCGACCGATTTCCTTGCGTTCGACCCGCGATACCTCCGAAATCTCCTCCAGCGATCGAGGGATCCCCTCCTTTCGGCAGGCGGCATAAAGGGCTGCGGTAGCGACCCCCTCGATCGACCGCCCGCGGATGAGATCCTCGTTGAGCGCCCGTCGGTAGATCACGGACGCGACCTCCCGTACCGACCGGGGGACGCCGAGCGCAGACGCCATCCGATCGATCTCGGAAAGCGCGAACTGGAGGTTCCGCTCGCCCGCGTCCTTCGTCCGGATGCGCTCCTGCCACTTGCGCAGTCGGTGCATCTGTGAGCGCTTTCGAGAGGAGATAGAACGTCCGTACGCGTCCTTGTCCTTCCAGTCGATGGTCGTCGTCAGCCCCTTGTCGTGCATCGTCTGGGTCGTCGGCGCGCCGACCCGCGATTTCTCCTGTCGTTCCTTGTGGTTGAACGCCCGCCACTCCGGACCGGGGTCGATCTGTTCCTCCTCGATAATGAGGCCGGTCTCCTCGTGTATCAGTTCACCATCGGCCGTTCTGACGAGGTCCTCCGGGTCAAGGTCCTCCGGGTCGAGGTCGACATCCTCGCTGGCCTCCGTCTCGTCATCGCCCTGCCATCGCGTCCGGTCGTCCCGCTGGCGGGTGGGCCGTGTCATCCCATTTTTATATTCGCAGTTCACGGTTACTTAATTCTGGTGCCGAGAGCCGTCCGAGCGGCGACGGCGAGAGACCCCGGCGCGTATATTTTTCGTGGCTCATCGGCGTCCGGTAGGGCTATCCGTCGAGCGGCGCCAGGTCAGCACGTGAGACGAACTGCACTCGCGGTCGTACTGGTGGCGATGGTTACACTGGCCGGGTGTTCGGCGGTCCCCGGCGGCGATCCCGACGACGGTGGGGGCGCGTCGCCCCGGTGAGAGGGTTGCCGTCGAAAACGACGCCGCGGGCGCGACGGGTGTCAACCAGACGCTCCGCGTCGAGGTGGGGGAAGATCTGGCCGGTAGCGAGTGGACGGCAGTCGGGGCGACCTACCCTCGTGAGGCGTTCACCGTCGACGGAGCCGCCCACGAGGAGGTCGTTCTCGGTGTCGACACCGACGGTGACGGGGAGATCGACCGGCGGTTCGACGAGACACACGTCAGCGGCTAACAACAACGCCTACTCCTTCGACGTGACACTCGACACCGGCTACACGCTTCAACAGGGCGATGTGATCGTTCTCGGCTACCCGGCTGTCGACAACCCGTCCGAGCCCGGCGAGTACGAGGTCGACCTCCGGGTGAACGGCCAAGAGATCACGACAACGGCGGTCACCATCGGGTGACCACGGTCGGGGGCGGCGGGGACATGGTCGTGTTTTGAGAGCGGCAAAGAACTTATTATCCGAAGCGTATATCGTCTCAGTGGTGTGTCGCGAGATGAACCGGGAGCCGGCATGGGTGTCGGCGATCCGGTTGGCGTTGCTCGAAGGCCACGTCGATGTCGAGAGTGTGATCGAGGAGGCGAACCTGATCGACGGGCGGGAACGGACCGTCCGTGACGTGCTCTCGACGATGGCCGAGCGAGAGCTGCTCAAGCCGATCGGCGAGGACGCCTACGTCCCGGGGACGACGCTTCTCGAGTCCGACCGGTTCGACCTCGACTTCGACCGGGCCTCCGAGGGGGGAACCCACCGCTGGAAGTCGGCAGGATGAACGACATAGCGTAAGCTATGTATTCACTAGGGGAGTACCGTGTCTCGATGGGGAAACTCACAGACACAAAAATCTCCGAAAAGAACCTCACGACCGTCCCGAAGCCGGTTCGTAACTTTCTCGACACCGGCGCAGGCGACCGGATCGAATGGCACGTCGAGGACGGTCGGGTCGTCGTCCGGACGGACGGCGAGGGGTGACAAACGGGCTACAGGTCCGAGGGCACGTCGACATCCCGCCGGACGCCGGGATCGGCCGTTTCGATCAGCCGCCCGTGTTTCAGCAGGATCTCCCGTCCGCCCACATCCCCGGCCACGTCGACGAGAGCGTCGAAAAAGCGCCGGCCGAAAAGCACCGGGTTTCCCCGCCGTCCCTCGCAGGCGGCCGCGAGGGCGTCGCCCACACCTGCCGCATACGCGTCGACGAGCGTACCGATGGTCGACGGCGCGACAAAAGGCATGTCGCCGAGTGCGACGACAACGGCGTCGGCGCGGTCACGGATCGCCCGGACGCCGGTCCGCACCGACGACGCTTGTCCGGTCGCATACGCGTCGTTGTGGACAATCTCGGCACCGAACCCCGACACGGCGTCGGCAACGCGGTCCGCGTCGTGGCCGACGACGACCGTGACCGCCTCGACCGGTCCAGTGGCGAGCGTCCGGATAGCGTGGCGGACGAGAGGGTCGCCGTCGTGGGTTGCGAGGAGTTTGTTCCGGTCGCCGTAGCGGTCGCTGGTCCCGGCGGCGAGAAGGATTCCCTCGACCCGGGCCGCCGTTCCGGTGTCCTCAAACGGCGGGTCGACGACGGGCAGTTCGCTCATCGTTCGACGACCGGGTACGGCACGACGTCGACGGCGTCGCCACGGGCGACCCCCGAGTCGGTGAGAACGAACCCGTCGGCCCGCGTCGCCCGCGTACTTGAGGAGAGGACGCTCGGGTCGAACATCTCCTTATACACCGAGAGCGCAGAGTCGGCGTGGCCGAGGGGCATCGCGTCGCCGTCGTCGAGCGTGACGGGGATGGCGTAGTCGAAACCACCGACCCCGATGTCGACGGCACGGGCCATCCGTGCGGAGACGCTGGGGAGCGACGGGTCGCCGGTGAAAAACGGCCGGGCGATGAGCGTCGTCACGGCGTGAGCGCCGACGGGCTTGCCCGGGATGGCGAAGGCAACGGCGTCGTGGTCGGGGAGTTCGGCGACGGCGATCGGCTTACCCGGGCGGAGTCGGACACGGTGAAAGAGGATGTCGCCCAGTTCGGCGAGTGCGCGGACGACAAAGTCCTTGTCGCCGACGCTGGTCCCGCCGGTCGTGACGACCACGTCGTACTCGTCGGCGAGGGCGTCGATACGGGACTCGACACGGTCGTAGTCGTCAGGGACGGTCCCCTCGTGTGTGGCGTCGTGGCCCCACGCCCGGACCAGACCGGCGAGCATCGCGGAGTCGAGGTCGCGCTGGCGACCCTCGTGGATCTCCGTCCCGGTCGCAAGCAGGCCGATCGAAAACCGGTCGCGGACGGTCACCGTTTCGATCCCGAGGTCCGCGAGAAGGAGTGCGTCCTTGGGTCCGAGTCGTTCCCCCGCCTCGACCAGTCGCTCGCCTTCGGCGACGTTGCTGCCACGTTCGTAAACGTAGGTTCCGGGGTCGAGGTCGGTCCCCTGCAACCGGTCGTCGTCGAGTCGCGCTTCCTCGCGTTTCAACACGGCGTTTGCCGACCCCGGTAGGGGTGCGCCGGTGGCGATGCGGACCGCCTCGCCCTCCCCGAGCGCCGGGGGATCGTCCTCGGGGAACACCTCGGCGTCGACGAGGTCGAACGGATACGACTCCGTCGCGTCGAACGCGAACCCGTCCATCGTCGCGTGACTGTGTGCGGGAACGTCGTTCGGGGCGGTGATCGGCTCCGCAACCGCACGGCCCGTGATCCGGTCGAGCGCGACCGTCTCGGTCCCGAGTCGCGGCAGCCACGCCGCCCGGAGGTCACGGACCCGTTCTGCCCCCGCTTGCCACCGAAGCAGGTCGTCGTGAGAGTGTGTGTCGTCGTCGGTCATGGGTTTCGTGTCAATTGATAGTATGGTCCCTGCCGGTAAATTTCACCAACATTTATGTTCGTGTTTGTCCATACCATGTCTTGTGCTAATAGTATGCACATAGTGGAGGGTTATAAAAGATGATGGGTAGCGACCGACCAAGCCGACGACGAGGGATCGACCGATGAACTTTGAGGGCGAATTCGAACTGGAAGGCGTCCCCCCGGAAACGGCGTGGAGCGTTCTCTCGGACCCGATGGCGGTCCGAGACGCGCTGAAGGGGTGTCGGTACATCACCCCGATGGACGACGACTTCAATTTCGACAAGTACGAGGCCAAAGAGGACGTCGAGATGCTTCCGGAGGCAGACCCCGACGTGGTGGCGGATCGGGCGTTCGACGCCGACCAGAAGTACGCGGCGTTGATGCAGGTGGGCGTCGGAAGCGTCAAACCGCAGTTCGAGACGACGGTCACCATCACCGACCGCGACGACGAAAGCTTCGAGATGCTGGCGAGCGGCGGCGGCGACGCCAGCGGAAGCAGTTTCAGTATGAACTCGGGGATGCGCATCCACGAGTTGGAGAACGGCGAGGGCTCCCGGATCGAGTGGTGGACCGAGGCCGACATCTCGGGCCGTATCGCACAGCTCGGCTCCCGGGTCATCAAGCCCGTCTCGGATAAGATCGTGAACAACTTCTTCAGCAACATCCAACAACAGATGACCGACGTCGACGAACAGGCCAACAGCGGCGTCACCGACAAGCTCCGGAACATGCTATGAAAGCCGCACAGTTCGAACACCACGAACCCACGACGGTCGACGAGGCGGTCAGCCTCCTCGAAAGCCTGGACGAACCGACGATCCTCGCGGGCGGGCAGAGCCTCGTGCCGATGCTCCGGTTCCGGCTGGCTCGCCCCGACACCGTCGTCGACATCAACGGCATCGACTCGCTCGATTATCTCCACGAGGACAACGGCTACCTCAAGATGGGCGCGCTCGCTCGTCACGCGGATGTCGAGGACTCGGAGGTCGTCGCCGACCACTACGGAAGTCTCGCCGACGCGGCCCCGCTGATCGCGGACCCACAGATCCGCAACCGCGGCACCGTCGTCGGCTCCATGGCACAGGCCGACCCCAAGGGCGACTGGGGGAGCGTGCTCCTCGCCCACGACGGTGAGGTGGTCGCGCGTGGCCCCGCCGGCGAACGGACCATTCCGGCCGATCAGCTGTTTCTCCTCCCCTACGACACCTCGCTCGGGGAGGACGAACTCATCACGGAGGCTCGGGTCCCAGCCCCGGTCGATGGCGAAGGAAGCGCATACCACAAGCTGAAACGCAAGACCGGTGACTACGCCATGGCGGGTGTCGCCGCGCGGGTCGTTCTCGACGACGACAGGCGGATCGAGGAGGCGGGCATCGGGATGACCGCGGTGGATATCACGAACGCCCGCGCGCCCGAAGCCGAGGACCACCTCGTGGGCGAGCGACCGAGCGCCGACCTGTTCGAGGAGGCGGGCGAACTGGCTGCCGAGGCGTCGAACCCCGAGTCGGACGAACACGGTGACGCCGCCTACAAGGAGCGGATGGTCGACGTGCTGACACAGCGAGCGCTCGGCGATGCCGTCGAGCGTGCCGGCGTCGTCAAACGGAGGGTCACACAGTGACTGAGACACGCGAGATCACGCTGACGGTCAACGGAACGGAACACACCATCGAGGTCGAGCCGCGCCGACTGCTCGTCCACGCCATCCGGGAGGATCTGGATCTGACGGGCACCCACATCGGCTGTGACACCGGCAACTGTGGGGCGTGTACCGTTCTCAAGGACGGCGAACCGGTCAAATCCTGTCTGAGCTTCGCGGTCCAGGCCGACGGGAGCGAGATCATGACCGTCGAGGGGATGGAGGACCTGCCCGAGGCAAGCGGGGAACTCCACCCGTTGCAGGAGGGCTTCCGGGAGGAGCACGGCCTCCAGTGTGGCTACTGTACGCCCGGCATGATCATGTCGGGGAAGGCGCTGCTTGATGAGAGTCCCGACCCAGACGAAGACGAGATTCGGGAGGCCATCAGCGGCAACCTTTGTCGGTGTACCGGCTACCAGAACATCGTGAAGTCCATCGAGTACGCCGCGGAGGAACTGAAGGAACCGGCAGCCGCGGACGGCGGCACCGTCACCGCGGAGCAGCGGTTCGCTGACGACGACTTCGACTGTGGCGTCGAGGACTGTTGTGGCGGCCCGTCGACGAGCGCGACCCACATCGAGGGGGCCGACCCGCAGTTCGACGACGCGGGAGGTGACACCGATGAGTAGCGAATCCGACAACACGGCCGAACCCCGGGAGTATCAACACGACGACGACGGCGGCCCACAGCCCGAAAAACACTGCGGCCACGGCCGCGGCGGCATGGGCGAGGAGGTGACCCGCAAGGAGGACAAACGGTTCATCACCGGTCGCGGCAACTACGTCGACGACATCAAGAAACCGCGGATGCTCCACTGCGAAATCGTCCGGAGCCCGCACGCACACGCACGAATCGAGGATATCGACGGCTCGCGGGCCATGGCGCTCGACGATGTCGTGGCGGTGCTGACCGCCGATGACCTGCTGGAACACGACCTGGCGACGATGCCGACGCTCATGGACGATACCCAGGACGTCCTCGTCAACGACAAGGTGAAGTTCCAGTCCCAGGAGGTGGCGGCGGTTATCGCGACCGACCGCTACGCCGCAAAGGATGGTGCCGAAAAGGTCAAAGTCGAGTACGACGTGCTCGATCCGGTCATCGGTGCCGAGGAGGCCCTCGAGGACGACGCGCCGGTCATCCGCGAGGAACTCGACGGGCAGGACGACAACCACATCTTCGACTGGGAAACCGGCGACCCCGAGGCGACCGAGGAGGTGTTCGACGCGGCGGCGGTGACCGTCGAAGAACAGATGGAGTACCAGCGGCTCCACCCGGCCCCCATCGAGACGTGTGGCTGTGTTGCGGACTGGGATCCGGGCGATGATAAGATGACCGTCCACATGACCTCACAGGCACCTCACGCCCACCGGACCCTGTTTTCACAGGTGTCGGGGATCCCGGAACACAAGGTGCGGATCGTGAGCCCGGACGTGGGCGGGGGCTTCGGGAACAAGGTTCCCATCTATCCCGGCTACGTCGTTGCCGCGGCGGCGTCGTACGTTCTCGAACGACCGGTGAAGTGGGTCGAAGAGCGCTCGGAGAACATCCAGACAACGGGATTCGCCCGCGACTACGACATGACGGGCGAACTCGCCGCGACGGAGGACGGCGAGATCAAGGGCGTCAAGGTCGACGTTCTCGCCGACCACGGCGCGTACAACGCGGCTGCCCAGCCGTCGAAGTTCCCGGCTGGCTTTTTCAACATTTTCACCGGATCGTACGACATCGAGGCGGCCTACGGATCGCTAACGGGGGCGTACACCAACACGGCTCCTGGCGGCGTCGCCTACCGGTGTTCGTTCCGCGTCACGGAGGCGGTGTATCTCATCGAGCGGATGGTGAAGGTGCTCGCGGACGAACTCGACGTCGATCCCGCCGAAATCAGGCGACAAAACTTCATTCCGTCGGACGCGTTCCCCTACGAGTCCGCGACGGGGTGGAACTACGACTCCGGCGACTACGAGAAGGCCCTCGACAAGGCGCTGGAGATGGCCGACTACGAGCACTACCGCGAGGAACAACAACGGCGCATCGAGAACGACGCCGACAAACTCATCGGTATCGGCATCTCCTCGTTCACCGAGGTGGTGGGTGCCGGTCCCGGCAAGCAGTGTGACATCGCAGGTATCGAGATGTTCGACTCCGCCGACCTGCGGGTGAACCCGACCGGCAACGCGGTGTTGCGCGTAGGCGTCCAGACCCAGGGGCAGGGCCACGAGACGACGTTCGCACAGATCGTCGCGGAGGAACTGGGCATGGACGTCGACGACATCGTCGTCGAACACGGTGACACGGACACCGAGCCATACGGGTTGGGCACCTACGGGTCGCGGTCGACGCCGGTCGCGGGCGCCGCGGCCGCCGTTGCCGCACGGAAGGTTCGTGACAAGGCCAAATCCATCGCCGCGAACGAACTCGAGGCGGCGGAGGAGGACATCGAGTGGGACCGCGAGTCCGGCGAGTTCCACGTCGTCGGCGCGCCGGACCGCTCGATCACCATCACGGAGATCGCGGCTGGGGCATACATGAACCACCCGGGCGACGAGGAACCCGGGCTGGAGGCGACCAACTACTACGACCCGCCGGAGATGACCTACCCCTTCGGATCGTACATCGTGGTCGTCGAAGTCGACCGCGAGACCGGCGAGGTCGACTTCGAGAAGTTCGTCGCGGTCGACGACTGTGGCAACCGCATCAACCCCATGATCATCGAGGGGCAGATCCACGGCGGCCTCGCACAAGGGATCGGTACCGCGATGATGGAACACGTCACCTACGACGACAACGGCAACGTCACCGGCGGTGACTTCATGAACTACCTGTTGCCGACGGCCAACGAGATCCCCAACTTCGAGACGGGCCACACCGTCACGCCCTCGCCCCACCACCCGATCGGGGCCAAGGGCGTCGGGGAGTCGCCGACGGTCGGGTCGCCGCCGGCCATCGTCAACGCGGTGGTCGACGCGATGAGTCACGCGGATGTCTCACACGTCGAGATGCCGATGACGCCCGACGCCGTCTGGGAAGTGCTGGACGAGGCCGGACTCGCCCTCGAACCCAGCGCGAACGTTACCTTCGAGTTCGACGACACGACCGAGGAACCGGCCGACGACTGAGCGAGCGAGGACGGACGGCGGACTGCGACCCGCCGACCGTCCGTCCCCGCCACCGCCACACCGAGCACCACGGGATCATTATAGATGACACGGGACGAGACGCGACGGAACGCATCGACCGACAAACTGGAACGGACGCTCGCGGAGCGCGGCGAGGCGTACGCCCGAGTGACGGTCGTCCGCCGAGAACCGCCGGTGTCCGCGAACGTCGGCGACCGCGCGGTCGTGACCCGGGACGGCAACATCGAGGGCTGGATCGGCGGTATGTCGTGTGCACAGTCGATCGTCGCCGACGAGGCGACCGCGGCCGTCGACGACGGCGAGCCGCGACTGCTCGGGATCGCCCCGGACCCCAACGGTGTCGACCGGCCCGGGCTGTCGGCGTTCCCCATGACCTGTCACAGCGAGGGTGTTCTCGAGCTGTTCGTCGAGCCGGTGACGCCGGCGCCGGATCTGCTTGTCGTCGGCGGGTCGCCGGTCGCCCGGTCACTTGCCCGCCTGGCAGCGGAACTCGACGTCGACGTAACGCTCGTCGACGCCGACGGCGAGGGCGAGGGTGACCTCCCGGCCGAAACGAACGTCGAGACGACGACCGACCCCGCCGACCTCGTGGCGTGTGTCGGTCCGGAGCCGTTGGTGGTTGTCGCGTCGATGGGCGAGTGCGACGCCCGCGGGGTTACCGCGGGCGTCCGCGCCGATGCGGCATACGTCGGTCTCGTCGCCAGCGACGCCCGAAGTTCGGAGGTGATCGAGCGGGCGGCAAGGGTGTTGGAGACGGACGCCGACACGGTTCGCTCGGCGGTCACCAACCCCGCAGGTGTCGACGTTGCGGCCCACACGCCGGCCGAAATCGCGGCGAGCATTCTCGCCGAGATAGTCGACGTCCGGGGTGGCCACGAGACTGCCGCCGCGACCACGGTGGGCGGTCCAAGCGCCGGGGGTGACGAGGCCGACGAGGCGACCGACCCGGTGTGTGGTATGACCGTCGATCCGGCCGACGCGGCCGCGAGTGTCGACCACGACGGGGAGACGTATCATTTCTGCTGTGGGGGCTGTGCGGAGTCGTTCCGCACCGATCCAGCGGCGTATCTGGCCGATGACGAGTCGACAGTCGCGCCATGACCGGGGACGACTCGCCGTTCGACGCGGTGTCCGAATCCGACCTCGAAGACCGGTTCGAACGGGCGGACTACGTCGCCAACGACCGGACCGTAACGACGGTCAGTCTCGCGCTCCGACTCGCCCGGCCGTTGTTGATCGAGGGACCACCCGGGAGCGGAAAAACGGAACTCGGAAAGGTGCTCGCGGAGTCGTTCGACACCGAGTTGATTCGGCTCCAGTGTTACGAGGGATTGACAGCCGAAAACGCCCTCTACGAGTGGAACTACACGAAGCAGTTGCTGGCGGTGCAGGCCGACGAGGGAACGGTGGCGAGCGGCACCGACGACCGGTCGGTCTTCGACGAGGAGTATCTGCTGGAACGACCGCTGCTTCGTGCGCTCACGGCCGGCGACGGGACGCCGCCGGTCCTGCTGATCGACGAAATCGACCGTGCGGACGAGGAGTTCGAGGCGTTCCTGCTGGAGTTGCTCTCGGACTTTCAGGTGTCGATCCCCGAGTTCGGCACCGTGAGCGCGGCCCACCCGCCGATCGTCGTGCTCACGTCGAACCGGACACGGGGGCTGAGCGACGCACTCAAGCGCCGGTGTTTGTACCTCCACGTCGAGCCGCCGGCGTTCGAGGAGGAGTACGAGATCGTCCGACGGAAGGTTCCGGAACTCGACGCGGCGGTCGCGGCGGAGGTGTGTGCCGTTGTAGAACGTCTCCGGGAGGAGGCCTTTCTCAAGCGCCCGGGTGTTGCGGAAACGCTCGACTGGGCCCGGGCGGTTGCCCGGCTCCGCCGGGACGACGACTCGCTGGCGGCGGCCGATATCGAGCGAACGATCGGCTGTCTGTTGAAGGAGGTCGAGGACGTGGAGCGTGTCGATACGAGCCTGCTGGAACAGCTCCAAGCGGCCGCGGCGGCGGCCGAGGATCGGATCGAAGCGTGACGATGGCCGGGGACTCAGACGGGCTACCGGACGGTCTCGACGGCGAACCGGACGACGACGTTCCCGACTTCCGGGCGGCGCGACGACACGTGCTGATCGAGGTTCTGCGCCTCGCGGCCCGCCTCCGGAGCGACGGCGTCAGCGTCCCGACCACGGGATCGCTCGCGGCTACGCGAGCGCTCGCGGTCGTCGGGCTCGGCGACGAGGCCCGCGTCAGGGCGGCCCTGCGCGCGACACTGATTACCGAGTCGGCGGGGCTTGAGGCCTTCGACGAGGCGTTTCCGGAGTTCTGGCACCGGCTCCGGACGGGGTTGGACGCCATCGCGACGGACCACGAGGGACCGACACCCGGCGACGACGAGGACGGGGAAGGGCCGGCGGCGGACGACACCGAGACGCCGGACGATCCGGACGTACTCTCGGACGCCGACGTGCCCGAGATGGACGGCGACGGGGGTGGCGAGGTGGAGGTTCGTGTCCCTACGGAACGGCGGCACGCGACCGGGGACCGCCCGACCGAGACCGGAAGCGGCGACGCCCGGCGGTACAGCGCCGTCGGCGAGGGCGAACAAGTCGACGTCGACGCGGCGC
>NZ_JAQCNJ010000079.1 GCF_028275055.1 Haloplanus sp. | reverse complement strand
TCTCCAGCCGGCGGACGCGGATGGCGAGTGCGAGGAACGTCGCGAGGAGTGTCAGTGAGACGGCCGCCGCCCCGGCGATGTCGTGGGCGACGACGTCATGATTGCCGACACTGACGAGGTGCGGGCCGAAGTACGTGTGGTGGTAGTCGCCGACGATGGGGAGGAAGTAGTCCACGATGTCGTTGAACCCGAACCACGCGGCCGCGACCCCGACACCGGAGAGGGAGAACGTCGCGTACCGGTGGATCACGAGCGCCTGGAGCGCCATTCCGAGGTGGCCGACCAGCAGGAACCAGTAGTACGGGTCGCCGCTCGTGAGCACGTCGTTGATCGTGAGTTGGACCACGACCACCCAGAGGCCGTATTTGAGGTTCCCGACGAACGCTAGGGCGTGAAGCCACTCCCGGTTCCGGCCCACCTTCCACGACACGAGGCTCGCGAGCATCAGCATCGTCACCGTGGGGCTGTCGGGGACCACCGGCCACATCACAGCCGCGGTGTTCCCCAGTTGGAACCGGTAGTACCAGAAGCCGAACAGCGTGCCCACGAGGTTGACCGCGACGACCACCCAGACGAGTCGGAGCGTCAGCGCCTCGACCCGGGCGGGCAGCGGGGCGAGATACGCCGGCAGGTCGTCGGTGGCGGAGGGTGACGCCATCGTCTCCGTTCTGTGCGGGCGGGAGTACAAGCGTTCCGGTCGTGTCCGTCGCGGGATCGCTGGCGATATGTGGTGCCGGAGTCAACGTGCGGTATGGCACCATCCCACGTTGTCGTCCCGCTCGACGGGTCGCCGCTGGCGGACGAGGCACTCAGGCAGGCGCTCGAACTCTTCGAGTGCCGGATCACGGTTCTGAACGTGGTGACGCCGATCGACGCGGGGATGAGTGAGGGACACGCTCTCGCCCCCGACGCGGACCGCCGCGAGGCCGCGCGTGAGCGAGCCACCGGGGTCGTCGAACGGGCGAGGGCACACGCCGCCGAGGCCGACCGGGTGGTCGAGACGGCGGTCGAGACGGGTGATCCGGCGGGCGTCATCCTCGCGTACGTCGAGCAACACGACGTCGACCACGTCGTATTAGGTGGGCACGGGGGTGAGCGGGGCGCAATCGCGCGCCGGGTGCTCGGAACCGTGGCGACGGCCGTCGTCGGCGGGGCGCCCGTGACCGTGACTGTCGTCCGGTGATCACCCACCGAGGACCATCGCGAAGAGCCGGTAGAGCCCGAACCCGACCGCGACGGAGGTGGTGAGCGTGATGAGCCAAAACCCGAGTGTCACGCCGATCTTCCGGCGGGAGACGCCCGCCGAACCGCCGGCGAGCCCCCCGCCGATGACCCCCGAGAGGATGATGTTGTTGAACGAGATCGGGATGCCCAACGCGATGGCCAGCTGGGCGATGACGAATCCGGGGACCAGCGCGGCGATCGAACGTCTGACCCCCAACTGTGCGTATTCGCGGGAGGTCGCCTGGAGCAGCTTTGGTGCACCCATCCACGCGCCCGCAAGGATCCCGGTCGCACCGAACGCCAACAGGACGATACTGGGGAGGCCGAGCTCGGTGCCGTAGAGGTTTTCGAGCGGGCCGGTCGCCAGCCCGACCTGGCTGCCGCCGCTGGAGAACGCGACGACACTCCCCAGAATGACGAGAAACGTCCGGATCCCCTTGTCGACGGACTCCATGGTCCGGCGGCGCATGAATCGAAAGCTCAGCGCGGCAACGCCCACCGTCACCACGAGCACCAGCGGGTCGATCCCGGCGGGTGTGGGCGTTTCGATCGATCCGGCGACGAACCCCGCAACGGAGCTCTGTGTTGCGCCGGGCGGCGACGGAATAATCGCTAGCTGCACGTTCGCAACGATCCCGCCGACGACCGCTGCCAGGAGCGGGACGCCCACGGTCTCGGGGATGTCCTCGCGCCGGAGGAGCGTCGCGGTGGCGTAGGCGAGGCCGCCCGATACCGGCGGAACGAGCGCCCAGAACGTCAGTATCCGTCGATAGGTGTCGGTCGCGGGGTCGCCCCCTAAGGCGAGGCCGACGCCGACCATTGCCCCGGTGGTCGCAAACGCCGCGGGGACTGGAAAGCCGGTGTAGACCCCGAATATCATGTAGCCGGTGGCGGTCAGTAGCCCCGCTGTCGCCGCCAGCGACGTGATCTGGACGCCGTCGATCAGGCCCGCTCCGACCGTTTCGGAGATGGCCCCGCCTTGGAGGAGTGCACCCAGCGCAGCGAGGATGCCGATGAGGAAGGCCGCCTGCATCGTCGAGATGGCGTTGGCGCCGATCGCGGGCGCGAAAGGCGGCGAGTTGCTGTTAGCCCCGAGCGCCCACGCGGTGACGAGGCTGGTGAGCGTCGCCAGGACGACGAGAGCCCAGAAAACAACGCCCGGCATACTCAGCCGCCTCTACGGAAACGGGGGTAAGGCATACCACCCGCTTGTTTGGGTGTTGAATTAAACTTTCGTGTGGCGGGTCGGACCCGTGCCGGCACGCGACCGCTGACTGGCGAGTGAGACCGGACGGGTTGTGGGCTCGTGGTCACAGCCGGACAGCGAGCGCCGAGGATCGTTGTAGTCCCGGCACACCGCGGATGTGGGGCTTCCACGGCCGTTTCGGCAGGCCCGATACCACCGGTGTGAACGACATATTCCGACCGGCCGCTACTCCTCCGTCTGCAGTGGCGTCGCCGACCACGCCGGGCCGCGTGGTCACTCGTCGTTGGTGTTGATTTCGGACGACAGGCCCTGGGCCATCTCGATCTCCTTCGAGTTGTTCAGGGTCCACGCGGTGCGGTCGGTGACGGCCTCGATGGCCTCACGGGCCGAGGGGTAGCCGTTGCCGGACTTCTTGACGCCGCCGAACGGAAGTTGGACTTCCGCGCCGATACACGGGAGGTTCCCGTACGCCAGCCCGAGTTCGGCGTGGTCCCGGTAGTAGTGTATCTGGCGGTAGTCCTCCGAGACGATCGCGCCGGCGAGGCCGTACTCGGTGTCGTTCTGAATGGCCACCGCGCGCTCGATGTCGCCGTCGTATTCGAGGAGCGCGACGTGCGGACCGAACACCTCCTCGTGGATACACCGCAGGTCCGCGTCGGGGTCGGCCTCGTAGACGAACGGGCCGATCCAGTGGCCGTCCTCGTGGCCGTCGGGGATCTCGTCGGCCGCGAGGTCGGTGCGGTCGACCAGGACGTTCACGCCCTCCTCGCGGGCGAGTTGGTTGTAGTCGGTGACCTTCTCGTGGTGCTCCGCCTCGATGAGCGGCCCCATGAACGTCCCCTCATCCAGGGGGTCGTCGACGGCGACGTCGTTGGCGACCTCGACGAACCGCCGTTTGAACTCGTCGTAGACGTCGGCGTGGACGATCAGGCGCTCGGCGGAGACGCAGCGCTGGCCCGTCGTCTTGAACGCGGACATCACCGCCGAGTGGACCGCGATGTCGAGATCCGCTTCCTCCGTGATCACGACTGCGTTCTTTCCGCCCATCTCGCAGACGGCCCGCTTGCCGGCGACGCCGCCGAGCGTGTCCTGGATCAGGTGGCCGACCTCCGCCGACCCGGTGAACATGACCGTCTCGACGTCGTCGTGTTCGACGATCGCGTTCCCGGCGTCACCGAACCCCTGGACCATGTTGAACACGCCGTCGGGGATCCCGGCGTCGTCGAACATCTCCGCGATGATCTGTGCACACCACGGGGTCTGCTCTGCGGGCTTGAACACGACGGTGTTTCCCTCCACCAGCGCGATGGCCATGTGCCAGTAGGGAATCGCGACGGGGAAGTTCCACGGGGTGATGCAGCCGGTGACGCCGCGGGGCTTCCGGCGCATGTACGCGTCCTTTGCCGGGATCTCCGAGGGGACGATGTCGCCCTTCGGGTGGCGCGCGTCGCCGGCGGCCCACTCGACCATGTGTGCGGCTTCGACCACGTCGGCGCGCCCCTCGCTGATCTCCTTTCCGCACTCTTTCGTGACGATCCCGCCGAGTTCGTCGGTGCGCTCGCGCAGTTCGTGGTAGACGTCCCAGAGGTATTCGGCGCGCTGAACTCGTGAGAGCGACCGCCACTCCTCGAACGCCCCGTCCGCCGCGTCGACCGCACGGTCGATGTCCGCCGACGTCCCCTTCTGAAATTCGCCGAGGGACTCCCCAGTCGCCGGGTTCTCGCTCTCGAAGGTCTCCGAGCCCGTACTCGAGACCCACTCGCCGTCGATGTACTGTTGGAATGGCTCCGACATGGGTACCAATCCCTTCCGGCGTGTCCAAACATCCCACCCGACCATGGTCGGCAGAGTCTTTGTTATGGAGTACCAATGATTTGGCAGCAATGGCACCGACTGACGCGGGCGGGCGGGAGGAACGGGCCGGGACGCGACTGACGCTTGACGTGTGGCACCCGAACTGTTGGGCGCTCGAAGCGACGAGCAGAACTGACGGTGGCGTGCTCGCACACGCCGTCTATAATTCGCCGCGGACCGACGGCGACGTGCCGAACTCGGTGAACGGCCTGTTTACGGCCTTTGCGGACACGAACGAGGCGGTCGAGAACCTGCTTGATGCGATCCGCGACTCCGAGTGCGCGGGTGA
>NZ_JAQCNJ010000067.1 GCF_028275055.1 Haloplanus sp. | reverse complement strand
ACGACGGTGGCGATGGTGACGAGCCGACAGAGCCGACCGTCACCGCGGCCATCGCCGCGAACCAGACCGGCGTGTACCCCGACGACGCGATCTCGTTCAACGCCTCCGGAAGCGAGGGAACGAACCTCGAATACAACTGGACGTTCGGTGACGGCACGAACGACACCGGTGAAACCGTCGAACACGCCTACGCTGTCACCGGGACGTACAACGTGACGCTCACCGTTGCGAACGGGAGCGCGTCCGACACGGACCGGATCGCTGTCAGCGTCGTTGAGCCGGTCGAGGCAGCGATCACGGCCGAACAGACGAGCGGCGCCGTCGGCGAAATCATCGAGTTCGACGCGCTCGACAGCACGAGTGAGGACCGGAGCGCGAACGTCACCTACGAGTGGGACTTCGGTGACGGCACCACCCTGACCGACGGCGTCGTCGCCCATGAGTACGACACCGCGGGCACGTACACGGTCACGTTGACAGCGACGGACACCGTGACCGGCGACACGACGACCGACACTGTCGAGGTCGTCATTGAGGAGGGGACCGACGACGAAGTCCCCGGCTTCGGGCCGCTCGTTGCGCTCATCGCGTTGCTTGTTTCGGCCCTCGTGGCGCGTAGTCGCGACTGACCGGCGAAACGGTGTCGACGAGCGACGGTCCTCGTCGCCGGTCGACACCGCCGCTGGTTACCTTCTCCTTCCCGGTTCACGAATGCCGAGGGGACCTTGCCCGTCACCCTGTGCGACGAGGTCGGTCGTCGCCAGAACGTTGACCGAGCGTCCTCCCGCTGGCGTTTCACCACCCAGATCTACAGCACACCACCCGATTTCCGTAGTTATAGTCCGACACAGCGTGGGTCCCAGACGACAATAGCGTCCTCGCAGTCGAGTTTGAGACCGATATCCGTCAGTTCGCGAGAGCGCTTGAACCGCCTCCACAGCGGACGAACATTGCTCAGCTCTTTCGCCTGCGAGCGAGCAACCCGATCACGAGTACGGCTGCGACGAAGTGCGGAAAGCCGGTCAGCGGGGCCGACACCGGCGAGGCCTCTTCTTCGGTCGGCTCGGTCGGCTCGATGACGTTGTCGTCATCGTCGGTATTGCTCGACGAGTCCGAGTCCTGTCCGTCGCTGCCCTCCGAGTCGTCGTCCGTCGTCTCAGTGCCGTTTGAATCGCCCCCGCCGCTCTCGCTATCGGAGTCGTTCACCGATTGGTCGTCGTTGTCGGTCCCGTTACTGTCTGTGCTCCCGTCAGTGTCTCCGGTGTCCGGTTCATCGTCCACCGGTTCACTATCGCCGGTCTCGTTGTCAGACCCGTCGTCTACCGGTCCACCGCCAGTCGTTCCGTTGTCGCTGTCGCCGGTATCGGTGCCATTCTCTGGTCCGTCGACCGAGTCTCCACCGTCCGTCCCGTCCGTTTCGTCTGATTCCGTGACGGTCACGTTCAAAGAGTCCGTGCTATCGGCCGACGAGACCGTGTAACTCACCTCGCCGACATCGCCGTCGTCGGTGTCGTGAGTCAGGGTTACGGTCTCACTTTCACTTCCGTTGAGTGACACGGACACGTCGTCGACGGCGTCGCCGTCGAGCAACAGTTCGACGGTCTCTTGCCCGGTGAAATCACCCGCGTTCTCGACATCAGCGACGATCTCGACCGTCTCGTTCTCGGTAATTTCTGCCGTCGAGGCGTCCTCGTCGACCGTGACCTCGAATTCTGACTCCGTGAGCGTGGTGTCCGTGAACCCGAGTATCTCCTGTTCGGAGGTGAACGCGATCGACTCCTCGCCAAGGACGGTCGTCACCAGCCGAACGTCGCCCTCCTCGTCGGGGGCGGTGAGTTCGGCCTCGTAGGTGTCCGACCCGTCGACGGGAGTCGCTTCCACCTCTTCAACGGCCTCGCCGTCCTCGGTCCGTAAAACCGTGACCGAGTCGATGTCGGGGGCGTTCTCGTACTCCTCGGCATCGGGATCGATCTCGACGGTGAACGGCTCACCGGGGGTCACTTCTCCGGAGGTATCGACCGCCGGGTCGTAGCCGGCGACGACGACCGGGTGGATGGACTGAAACTCCCGGTCCGCGCGCACGACGAGGACGTAGGTACCCGGATCAAGTCCGTCGGTCGGAAACGAGGCCGAGTCGTTCCCGGTCATCCGGCTGAAGTCGATCCGGTCGACCCGATTATTGTACAGGTACAGGATGTACTCCTTTCCGTCTGGCGCCTGCGTCGTCGCCTCGATGGTCTCGCCGGGTTTCGCGTGCCCGACGGATTCAATCTCGAAATCCTGACCGTCAAGTGTGATGGTTCGGTCGGGGACATCAACGCTCTCCG
>NZ_JAQCNJ010000065.1 GCF_028275055.1 Haloplanus sp. | reverse complement strand
CCGTCGACCGCTGACCGCGGAACGTAACTCGACTCCGCAACCGCGTCGGGGTGGACACCGACCGCGACGGCACGGACGGCACGGACGATGCTCCGGGGGGCCGGCTGGTTGAGATAGTTCACGTCAACCTCGACGGTCTGGCCCTCGCGCACCGCCGTCGTTTCCCGGTAGGCGGCGGCGGCGGGGATCCCGTCGCGGTCGTTGTGGACGATCCACTCGGGATTGCGGTCGCGAACCACCTCGTCGCTGACCTGAGCGTAGCCCGAAACCGTCCCGGCAACGACGTTCCGCGTCCCCGCGGTCGCCAGTACGTCGCCGATGAACGTGTCGTCGCCGACGGTCCAGCCGTCGGAGAAGGTGTAGAGCGCGGCCGGGCGGGGTTGGTCGGCGACGGCGTCGCGGACGGTCTCGACGTTTGCGCGCATCCACGCGTTCGTCCCGTCGGCCCCGGCGCACTCACCGGTGAGTCGGCCAAAAAGTGTCGTACCGTCGGCAACACCCTCGATGCTCGACGGACTTTCGAGGGCGAACACGGTCAGTCCTCGATCACGGAGCGTCGAGACGGCGTCGGCGGAGATGGTTCCCGGTGCGATCACGAGATCCGGGTCGAGTTCGAGCAGTCGTTCGGACCGAATGCCACCGGAGGCCGTGTTGACCACCGGCAGCGAGTCGGCCCCCTCCAGATAGGTGGCGAACTCGGAGACGCCGACGACCCGGTCGCGTGCGCCGATCTCCCAGAGCGTCTGGGCCGCGCTGGGATTGAGCGTGGCGATGCTTTCGGGCGAGTCCGAAAGGGTGACCTCGGTCCCCGTGGCGTCGGTCCGGGTGACGGGGAACGAGCAGTCGGTGGCCAACGCGTCGGAGCCGTCGTCACCGTGGCCGGCGGTCGCGGGGACGACTGCGCCGACGAGCAGAACGGCGACCAAGGTGAGGGCAACGGCGGTGCGTGCGGGGTGCATCCACTGTTATGTTGGCCCGTACACAACAAGTACTTATCTACTGCAAGCAGGATTTGATGGGATGCGACTGAGCGTTCGCACGGGTGCGTGGACCGGCGGGTTGGTCGGTGCGTTCGTCGCCGTGACACTCGCCAGTTCCGCCGTTGGACCGGTCGCCATCGGCGTCGGGAGCGTCGCCGAAATCGCGCTGTCGGCGCTGCCCGGGTTCGTGACCGACGCGCCCGCGAGCCACCGGACCATCGTTCTCTCGGTCCGTCTGCCCCGGATCGCTCTCGGTGCGGTCGTGGGGTTCGCGCTCGCGTCCGCGGGGACGGTGATGCAGGGGTTCTTCCGGAATCCGATGGCCGACCCCTCGATCGTCGGCGTCTCCGCGGGGGCGGCGGCGGGCGCAGTCGCGGCCATCGTGATTCCGGTGGCGATCCCGTTCGCGCTCCCGGTCGCCGCCTTCGCCGGCGCGCTGTGTGCCGCCTTCGGCGTCTACCTCCTCGCCTCGGAGAACGGGCGGACACCGGTCGAGACGCTCCTGCTTGCGGGGGTAGCCGTCCAGACGTTTCTCGGGGCGGTCGTCTCCTTTCTGCTCGTCGGCGCGGGGCGAGACATTCGCGAGGCGATCTACTGGCTGATGGGCCATCTCCAGCACAGCACGTGGACCGAGGCGGCCGTCGCCGGTGTGGTCGTCCTGCCCGGCTTTCTCGCGTTGCTCGTGCACGCCCGCGACCTGAACGTGCTTCTCCTCGGCGAGGAGGACGCCCACGCACTCGGGATCGAGGTCGAGCGAACGAAACGCCTCCTGCTCGCGGTCGCCAGCCTCCTGACCGCGGCCGCCGTCGCCGTCGCGGGTGTCATCGGGTTTGTCGGCCTCGTCGTCCCGCACGTCATGCGTCTGCTCGTCGGCCCCGACCACCGCATCCTCCTGCCGACGAGTGCGCTTGCCGGGGCCTCCTTTCTCGTGGCGACGGACACCGTCGCCCGTGCCGGCGCGGCGGAACTCCCCGTCGGCATCGTCACCGCGGCGATCGGGGCGCCCTTTTTTCTCTATCTGCTCCGCAACCGCGAGGTGCACACGCCGTGACGCCGTCAGCCATCGATGTCGACGGCGTCTCGGTCGGGTTCGGCGGCATCGAGGTGCTGGATTCGGTGTCGACGACAGTCGGCGAGGGCCGGTTCGTCGGACTCGTCGGCCCCAACGGTGCGGGCAAGACGACCCTGTTGCGGGTTCTCAACGGTGTCCTCGACGCCGATTCGGGGACGGTCCGGATCGCCGGCCGTCGGCTCGCCGGCCTCGGATCGCGCGCCGCGAGTCGGCTGGTCGCGACCGTTCCCCAATCGACCGCGTCGACCTTTTCTTTCGACGTGCGCCGGATCGTCGGTATGGGACGAACACCTCACGTCGGCCGCTTCGAGGGACGAACCGGGGCCGATGAGCAGGCCGTCGAGCACGCGATGGAGCGTGCCGCGGTCGCCGATCTGGCCGACCGGCCGGTGACCGACGTGAGCGGCGGCGAGCGCCAGCGTGTGTTTCTCGCACGCGCACTAGCACAGGAGACGCCGGTGCTCCTTCTCGACGAACCCACCTCCGATCTCGACGTGAACCACCAGGTCCGGACGCTCGACATCGTCTCCGACCTCGTCGACGAGGGACGAACCGTCGTGGCGGCGATCCACGATCTGGATCTCGCGGCCCGGTACTGTGACGAACTCCGACTGCTCCACGGCGGCCGGATCCGCGCCGCAGGCACCCCCGACTCGGTGCTCACAGAGTCGGCGGTCGAGACGGCCTTCGACACGACGGCGACGGTCACGCCCCACCCCGTCACGGGCACGCCGTCGGTGACCGCCTTCGCGACAACGGGACCGGGGTCGGGCCGTGTCCACGTCGTCGGTGGGGGCGGGACTGCGACGCCGCTTCTCCACCGTCTCGACGCCGCCGGGTTCGACATCTCAGTCGGGGCCGTCGGCGCGGACGACGCCGACGCCGCGACGGCGCGAGCGCTCGATTGTGACTGCCTGACCGTGCCGCCGTATGCGCCCGTTGACGCCGAAACGGCCGGCGACGTGGCCGACGCGGTGGACCGCGCCGACGCGGTCGTTGTGGCGGACGCGGCGCTGGCTCCGGGAAGCCTCCCGAACCTCGTCGCCGCCACGGCGGCCGAACAGCCCGTTGTCGTCGATGGCCGGCCGATCGGGGAGCGAAACCTCGCCGGCGTAGAGGGACGGGAGGCGATGGCACGACTCCGGAACCGTGGGGTCGTCGTCGACGAGGACGGGGTCGTCGAGGCCGTGCGCCGGGTCGTCGATGATGCCGGCGAGAACGGGAGCGGGAGCGGGGACGGCCGAGTCGAGCGCAGGGCACCTCGGCTTCGGTCGGGCGATGGCGCCTGACCGCGAAACGCCATCCTTACTCGCCGGGGGAACAACGCCTAACCATGGAACGGCCGTGTGTCCGCACCCGGCGGGAGGCGGGCGAGCGAACCCGCACGACGCTCGCGGAGGCGGACCTCGTCGACGAGTCCTATCAGATCGTCGTCGACGACGGCAACATCTATCTCCCGGTGACCGACGCCGACGCCGCCGAGCGGGAGGGGTTCGACGTCGTCTACCGCGACGTACCGGCCCACGACACCCAGCGGACCCCCGCCGATCTGCTCGGCTTCGATCCCTCGTATGAACGCCTCGGCGACGTGGCGATCGTCGACGAGACCGACCCCGGACGGGCCGAACGGATCGCCGACGCCATCCTCGGTTCCGACCTCCCCGTCCGGGCCGTTCTCGACCGCGCCTCGAAGGTGAAAGGCGACCATCGGGTCCGGGACTGGACCGTACTCGCCGCCGAGGACCGGGACGGTCGGCCGCCGACCGAACTCGTCCACCGGGAGTACGGCTTCGAGTACGTCCTCGATCTTTCGACGGTGTACTTCTCCCCGCGCCTGGCGACCGAGCGCCACCGCGTCACCGAACGGGCAACCGCAGGGGAACGGGCCGTCGACATGTTCGCCGGTGTTGGTCCCTTCGTCGTTCCGATGGCCGCCCGCGACGCGACCGTCGTCGGCGTCGACCTCAATCCGTCCGCGGTCGAGTATCTCCGAGAGAACGCCCGTCGGAACGGCGTCGAAAAGCGGGTCACCGCGATCAACGGCGACGTACGCGAGGTGGCTACCGACCACGTCGGGGGGGCCGACCGAATCGTCATGAACCTCCCGCACAGCGCCGACGACTTTCTCGACGCTGCCGTTACTCTCGCCGGCGACGACTGTACGCTGCACTACTACGACATCCAACACGAGGACGACCCGTTCGGTCCCGGCGAGCGGGCGGTCCGGGAGGCGGCGGCCGCCGAGGGGTACGACATCGAGGTGTTGACACGACACGTCGTCCGGTCGTACGCCCCACACGAACTCAACGTCTGTCTCGACGTGCGGTTGTCGCGGTAGCGGGGCGTTCCGGAACCCTTATTTGAACCATGGCAGTACGGGTGAACGCGCCGGTGTAGCTCAGACTGGCAGAGCGATTCCTTCGTAAGGAATAGGCCAAGGGTTCAAATCCCTTCACCGGCTTCAATTTTTTCACGCGGCATCAGTACTGAGGAGGGCGTCACAACCGAGTCGTGGGCGGCGTCGTGACGACCGCGTCAGGCGGTCGACAGCCGGTCAGTTCTCCTGAATCGCGTCGATGACCATCGCGGCGGCGACGATCGGTTCCTTGGGGACGGTGCTCGCGTCATCAACCCTGATCTCGTACCGGTCACGAAACGAGAGTTGGCCGTCGATGGCGCCGACGTGCCGGCCGTCGGCGTCAGTGATCTCGTATTTGTGTGGGATCAACTCGCCGAACGGGAGGGTCGACCGGGCGAGCGTCACGAGGGCACCGCGGGAGGTGATCGAAGCCAGTTCCGTGTCGGCCTCGGCGTCGCGGATCGTCCAAGTGTCCTGAAGGATCGAGAAGTCGTTGTCCAACACGACGAGGTCCTCGCCGGTCCGGGCGTCGGAGAGAAGGTAGTCGCCGGCGACGTCGATAACCCCGCCGGCGGTCACGGTGAACACGTCGTTCCCGTCGGCGTCGACGAACGGAAACTCCTCTTTCAGTTTGAACAGTTTCTGCTTCCCCTTGAGAACGGTGTCGCCGGCGGCGTTGGACGCGGTGTACTTTTTACGAATCAGACTCTGCTCGATCGTGTACCTGTCATCCGAAAGGTCGATACCCCCGATATCGTACTCGCGTGCGGAGACCATGGCGTCCGACTTGGCGGGAAGCCACTTCAAACGAGCGCCCATTCAAGCCGCGGCCGTGCCGACGGCACCACGGCCGGTCACTCGCTCCGGCGACCGCGGCGTCGCCGGCATAGCCAGACCGGCACGGCGACCGAGAGGGCAACCGCGGCCGGCCAGACGTCGGTACTCGCATAGAGGTTGGCAGCCGGGGGAAGCCACCCCGAAAACGGAAAGAGGTACGGTGGCGCGACGCCGTCGACACGGATCACGAACGCGTCGAGAAACAGGTGGCTGGCGCCGCCGGCGGCGAGGGCAGCGCCGGCGACGAAACGGTCGCCGACCCGGATCGTCAGCGCACCGAGTCCGGCGAGAACGAGAACACCACCGAGGGTGTGGACGCCCCACGTGGAGTAGGGGATGCCGGCGATGTGGCCGACACTGTGGTTCAGCAGGACGGAGAGTTTCATCGCGTCGGGGGCGACGGCTCCGACCATCGCGACCGAGACGTATCGGTCCTGAATCCGGTCGGACTGTGCAACGACCGCCGCGAGTATGTAAGCGACGAGGGCGTGTGTGAGAAGGTCGGGCATCAGTCGTTCTCCCGGGGGGTGAACCACACCCGGTTGAGGTCGACGCGCCAGTGGCGGAGAAAGGCCACGGCGGCGAGTGCGATGCCGACAAGCGACACGCCGTACATATACCGACGATCGCTCGGCGTCTGGACGTGATACGAACGGGTCTCCAATCGGTGGTTCGGTCGGAGTTCGCCGTACACCTGAATCCCGTCGCCGGAATCGACCGATGACGGCGGGATATCTGAGACGGTCAGTCTGAGGGTACCGGCGGAAACGACGACCGACCCGTCGCGTTCGCCGGCGACGACCCCCCAGAGATGGACGCGTTCGCCGACGTGAGCGGCGTAGTTCTCGTCGATATCGGTTGCGTCCGGGTAGGCGTCGGAGCCGTTGAACTGGACGCCGAATCCGACGGGCAGCGCGACCAAGACCAGACAACACCCGATCCCGGCGGCGATACGACGCATATCCGCCTTGACGCACGAGCGATACAATTAGGTTGTGGGGCAGACGGACGCTTCGCTCCCGAACGGCGAGTCGAGCGGTCGTCACGGGGGAGACCCACGTGAACGGCGGCCCGTCGGTGGACGAACCGTACGGAGATCATCGGCATCGAACGGGTGACATCCCGCGTGGATTGATGCCGCCCTGACGCCCGAACGGACCGGCCAGCCGATGTGGCGGCGTGGCCGCGTGGCGCTCAGTCGTCGGACCGCGGTGTTCCGGGGCGGGTGAGGAGGCGAGCGAGGCGGCCGAGTTCGGTCGCGACGACGTGGCGTTCGAGAAGCGAGACGCCGGCGACGACGATACAGAAGCCGGCGACGGTGGCGAGTGTCACCGGTTCATCGAGCAGGAGCCACCCGGTGAGCGCGGCAAACACCGGAACGACGTAGGCGACGAGGTTCGTCCGGACCGGCCCGATTCGCCGGATGAGTGTGAAGTAGATTGGGTATGCGACGGCGGTGGCGGGAACCGCCACCACGAGAACGGCGAGAACGAGCGCTCGCGTCGGCGAGGTGCCGGCGGCGGACTCGCCGAGTCCGTAACTCCACGTATGGAGGAGGACCGCGCCGAGCGCCATCGCCCACGCTGTCAGGGGGACGCTGTCGAGGGTCGCGTCGATCCGTCGCATGAGCACGCTCCCGAGGGCGATTCCGGCGGCTGCGGTGAGGACGTACAGCTGTCCGAGCGTCGACCCGGCGGTGAGCGTCTCCGGCGACGGTTGGACGATAACGACGACGCCGAGCAGACCGAGCCCGATGCCGGCGACACCGCGGGCGTCGAGGCGCTGGCCGAGCAACAGAACGGCGGCGGCGGGCGAGAGAATCGGATTGAGGCTGTACATCACGGACGCCGCCGCGGGCGTGATCGCCCGTTGGCCGAGAAAGAGGAGACCGTTGTTCACCGCGACGATGGTGACGGCACCGACAACGAGGCCGGCGAGGTCCGCCCGACTCCGTGGAACCCACGCGTCGTGTCGCCACGCCGCGTAGCCGAGGAGGAGCGGCGCGGCCACATCGAAGCGAAGCGCCGCAAAAAAGACCGGCGGGAGCGTCGCAAGCCCGGCCTTGATCGCGACAAACGAACTGCCGAACAACATCCCGAGGAGAACGAACAGCCCTGCGTTCCGGTATCGACCGAGGGACACGAGACACCGTAACCGACGAGCGGGGTTGTGCGTGTCGATCCGTCGGCGGTTCGGAGGTGAGCTTAACCGACACCGGCACGCCCATCGAACCGTGACCGACGACCGTGAGCGATGGAACGAGAAGTACAGCACCGACGACGAGTTCGAACTTCCCGAGGATCCGATCCCGGCGCTGGCGCGACTGATCGACACGCTTCCTGAGGGGCGCGCGCTCGATGTGGCGACTGGGACGGGCCGAAACGCACGGTGTCTGGCCCGTCACGGCTACGATGTCGACGCGGTCGATGTCTCCGACGAGGCACTCGACCGCGCCGCGGCGGCGGCGGAGAGTGAAGGACTCGAAACCGTGACCTGGATCCGGTCGGATATCGACGACTTCGAGTTCGAACGGTCGGCGTACGACGTGATCACGGTGAGTTTTTTCGCCGCCCTCGAACGGCTCCCGGATCTGAAAGAAGCGCTTGCGCCCGGCGGTGTCCTGGTCTACGAACACCACCTGCGATCGACCGACAGCATCGACCTCGGCCCGTCGACCGATCGCCACCGATACCGGTCGAACGACCTGCTTCGGGCGTGTCTCGATCTGACGATCCTCGACTACCGGGAGCGGACGCGGACCGACGACGAGGGGCGGACGCTGGCGGTGACGACGCTGGTCGGTCGGAGCTCGACCGGGGGTCGACAGCCGTATCCCCCGGAACAGGACGGCTAGCCCGTCTCAGTCGTTCCCGTCGTATTCGTGGTCCACCAGCGTCGAGAACGGCACGTCCTCGGTGACGGCTTCGGCCGTCGCTTCGAGCACGACCGGCGGGGCGACATCGGCGTCAGCGGCCTCGATCCACCGGCCGACACAGACACACCACCGGTCGCCGGGGTCGAGACCGGGAAAGTCGAATTCGGGACGCGGCGTCACAAGGTCGTTACCACGACGGCGCGAGAACTCGAGAAACGCCTCGGTCATCACCGCACAAATCTCGTGACGCCCTCGGTCCGATTCGAGGTGTCGACAACAGCCGTCGCGGAGGTATCCGGTTTTCGGATCGGTGCTACACGGTTCGAGTTCGGCTCCCAGAACGTTCGAATCCGACGCCATAGACAAGGTACGGACGGCCACGACGAGAGGGTTGGGGTCGGGCCGGTTACGCCGGTCGCTCGGCCGACAACGCGTCAACGGCCTGGGCCGCCTCGTGTTGGACGAGGTAGGCGCGGTCGTTGCTGAACTCGGCGGCGGCTTCGAGGGCGGTCTCGGTGCCGATCTGTCGGAGCGCCCACGCCGCGGCGGCGCGGACCGCGTCGCTCTCGTCGTCGTTTAGGGTGTCGGCAAGCGGATCGATCGCCCGCGTGTCACCGATGAGACCGAGCGCACGGGCGGCGTGGGGTCGGACCTGGTCGTTCTCGGCGTCGAGTTGGGTCGCGATCGGTCCGGTCGCCTTCTCGCTCCCGATCTCGCCGAGTGCCTTGAACGTCACCTTCTGAAGCCCGGGGTCGGAGTCGGCGTCGACGTACTCGAGCAGGGTGTCGACGGCGTCCTCGGCGGCCATCTTTCCGAGCGCCTTGATGCCGGGTTCGTCGCGCTTGCCAGCCCGTTGGTGCATGGCCTCGAACGCCGCGTCGTCGTTCATCCTGGTGATGGCTTCGAGGCAGTGGCGCTCCATGAAGTCCGACTGGAAGCTGTCCAGTGCGAGCAACACCATTTCGACGTTGCCCCGTTGTTCCCACTCTTTGAGTGCGGCCCACTCCGGCGGGAAGTCCTTGTAATGGCCGAGCGTGTCATAGAACCCTTGGGCTCGGAGCTGTTCGTGGGTTTCGAGGTCGTCCCACTCCTCGGCGTCGTCGAGTTCCGTATCGAGGGCGGCGGTGGCATCGAGAAGCGCGTCGATTGTCTCGGCGTCGCCGTCCGGGTCGAGACCCGCGTTCGCGACGGCATCGGCGACGGCAGCCAGCGTGGCTGTGTCATCGCCGGAAAGATCGGCATCGAGGGCGCTACCGGCCTCGGCGGCGAACTCGGCGACCGCAGCGGCCGCCTCGTCCTCGCCGGTGTCGCTCCACCGAGTCTCGGTCAGCCGGGTCTTCGCGTCCTCGACATCGTCGACGACGTCGGCCGCGTAGGGGCCACGCGCGGCCTCGAGGTCGTCGCGCAGGTCGTCGAGCCGTTCTTCGAGTTCCGCGCGGGGATCCGGTTCGTCCTCGTTCTCGTCCTCGGCGTCGGCGTCGGCGTCGGCGTCGGCGTCGGGGGCCGGGAGATCGGCGGCGTCGAGGTCCTCTGTGATCTCGTCGAGCGCCGCCTCGACCGTGTCGAGCTCCCTCTCGGTCGCGGCGGCGTCGAGGTCCTCGGCGGCCCCCTTGAGGCGCGAGTCGAGGGTTTCGGCGGGTAGGTCTGTCTCGTCGTCCCCGTCGGTCATACGCGTACGGTCGTGGTGACGCTCAAAAGAGCGTTTCTATTCCGCGGTGTCGTCGGCCCGTCGCGTCGTCTGGGACACGCGTTACCCACGGGACGGCACAGGCGGCCGTGCGAACACGCACTGATCGGTTCGCATCGCCCCCGTCGCGTGGGTCGGCGGCGGTGGGGCCACGGGTGTCACGGCCGCGGTCCGGGTTCGATGTCGCCATCGGGGCCGCGACGCTGCCACTCGCCGCGCTTGCGGTTCGGCGTCACGAGCGGTAGCGACAAGCGATCGACCCGTGACCGCCCCGGCAGTATATGCGCATCCGGATCCAACGACGTGGTATGCCGAGTCGCGACGAGACCGACGAACTGGCGGTTCTGCTCGCCGACCTAGAGCGGACGCTGACCGACCTTCGGGAGGCAGTCGACAAGGACGTGCGGCGGAAGCGACGGCCGCCGACGCCGGGGGAAATCCTCCGGTTCACCGAGGAGTACACCATCCCGACGCTGATCGCGCTTCTCGAAGCGACGGTCCGGTCGCTAGAACTGCTCCGTGCTGTGCTTCGACTCGCCGGCCCGGGTGCGACGACGGCCGACCGCCTCAGCGAGCGATCCCGGACGGACGACAGTCCCGATGTGGCCACGCTCCGGGACGGACTCGCGGACCTCCGGGAGGCGCTGACCGGTACGGACCTTCCCGCGGACTCGGAGGCTGGGTCGGTGCTCTCGGACGCCCGGGGGCTAACGGAGGAGGTCGACGACCGACTGGCCGACATCTCGGGGCGGGACGATCGAACCGGCGAAAAAACGCCACGAGACGAAGCGGACCCGGGAACTGACCGTGTCCCGCGGCGGCGACAGACCGGGTGGGATGGATCGGAGACGACGGGGGTCGACATCGACGTCAGGGAGGAAGGCGAGTCGCCCGGCGGTGTGAACGTCGACGAGGAGTTGGCGTCGATCAAGGAGTCGATGGGGAAAGGAGACGACAGCGGGGAGGACGAGAACGGAGACGGCAGAGCATAGCCTCGGTGGCCGAGAACACAGGAACGCAGGCGCCGGTTACGACGCGGACGGGACGTACGTCCCGTCGGTCTGTTCGACCAAGCCCCGTTCGGAGAGCGTATCGAGAACGGGAAAGAGGGTGAGTCTCGTGAGGCCCAGCGACGATTGGAGGTCGTCAACGGTCGCTCCGTCGGCGGTGGCGACGAACAGGTAGACGAGTTTCGACTCCGTGGCCGAGAGTTCCTCCGGGACTGCGATACTATCGCCGGATCGGTTGGACTGTTTCGCTTGCATGTATAGGATACATGTGTTTACTCTGAGTCATAAACGCTTCCAACATATTCACTATATTGTGCGTACTCCTAAAATTCGTAATATTCCGCCGTCGCGGTGGGTTCGGCCCGGACGTCGGCGCTACGGCGTTCGGTCGCTCGCGGCGGTGATCCATCCGCGGACCCGTTTCTCGTCGAGGTCGGCGGCGGCGGAGAGTTCTGCCGGGTCGGCGTCGGCGAGTGCCTCGACAGAGTCGATACCGGCGGACCGCAGGTGCTCGGCGTAGGCGGGACCGATACCGCCGAGTTCCTGCAGGTCGGTCCCGGTGCTCTCGGTCGTCTCCTCGTCGGTCGCGTCGGCCCCCTCGGTCGCGTCGTCTGTGACGATGTCGGCCGCGTCGTCTTCGTTCTCGTTTTCGTTCTCGACGGCCGACCGCTCGGCAAACCAGTCGGCCACCGCGGGCCAGAGGTCCTCGTGTGTGGACCCGGAGACAGAGAGTCCGATGTGGCCTGTAGCGTACTCCATGATTTCGGTGTCGTCGCTCCCGGCCGTCTCGTTGAACGGCTTGCTGGCCTCCGGCGGGATGAGGTGGTCGTACTCGCCGATCACCTGCAACACCGGCATCGTGATGTCGGTGAGGTCGACCCGCTCCCCGTTGAGGTGTAGTTCGTTCCGATAGAGTTTGTTGTTTTGGTAGATATCCTCGAGAAACTCCCGGTAGGCGACCCCGGCAACGTCGATGGAGTCGTCAAGCCACCGTTCCATCCGCGCGAAGTTCTTGACAAAGCCCTCGTCGTCGATGTTGTCGTAGAGTGTGCCGTACTTCGTGATGTAGTTTTGAACCGGGTCCATCAGCGCAAAGCCTACATCGAGAAACTCACCCGGGACGTTGCCGAAAGTGTCGACGATGGTCTCGGGGCTGAAGAACTCCTCGTCGCCCCACATTTCGAGAATGCCACCGGTGCCGTCGAAACACAGTCCGGCGGCCATCAGGCCGAGGTTGCGGACCTTCTGGGGGTGGAGCGCGGCGTACATGACGCTCATCGTCCCGCCCATACAGTAGCCAAGCAGGTTGATCGAGTCCCGTCCGGACCGTTCTCGGACCTCGTCGACGCAGTTGTCGATGTACCGGTTGACGTAGTCGTGGAGCGACAACGACGTGTCGAGGTTCGAGGGCTCACCCCAGTCGATCAGGTAGACGTCGAAGCCGGCCTCGAGCATCCGACGGACGACGCTCCGATCGGGTTGGAGATCGAGGATGTACGGACGGTTGATCAACGCGTAAACAAACAACAAGGGCACCTCGTGGCGCTCCTCCTCGGGGACCAGCGGTTCGTAGTGGTGGAGTTCGAGTTTGTTCTCGCGGTACACCACCTCGCTCGTCGTCTCGCCGACCTCGACACCGGCGATGGTTTCGAGTCCGTCGGGGATAGCGCCGACCGACTCGGTCTGGTCGGCCGCCTGTTCCCAGAGTTGTCGCTGTGCGTCCAGCGGGAATGTAAACGGGTTCATTGCTGGTCGAGCAACTGGTCGAGTTTCTGCTCGATAGAGTGCTGGCGGCGTTCGAGTTCGACGAGCCGTTCACCCACCTCGCGGACGTCGCCGACGGTGGCGAAGTTCAGCGCGTGGAGCGTCTCCTCGGAGGCCTCGTCGATGTTCTGGCGCATGTTCATCGCCTCCTCGACGGTCTGGCCGGTGGCCGCTGCGAAGGCGGTGGTGGTCATCATCTCCTTGAACGCCTCGTTGGCCGACGACAGCCAGATGTCGCGGAACTCCTCGGGTTCGACGTCCTCGCCTTGGATGGAATCGCCCATCCGTTCGAACGACGTCTCGGCGGCGTCCATCCACGCCTCGTAGGCCTGCATCGACCCCTCGTACCCCTCCCGAACACGGTCCTCGGTGAGGTTGTTCTCCATGGAGTCCATCCACGATTCGAGAAACGCCGACTGTGCGTCGAGGTTGCGGTCGAGCGCGCTCATGTACGTCTCGGTCATACGCTCGAGAAACGCGTCCATCTGTCCGTCGAAGGTGCCGCTGGTATTATCGGTCATCGTGTACTGAAATATGGGTGTTCGGGGGTGAAACGCTCCGGGGTTACGCCGTCTGGGAGAGATCCTCGGCGGACTCGACGGCCTCCTCGGTCGTCTCCTCCGCGGTGGCCTGAACCTCTTCGGCGGCATCGAAGCCCTCTGCGACGAGTTCGAGTTGCATCTCGGTCAGTTCGTCGTAGGTGGCCTCGGCCTCGTCAAGGCCCTCAACGAACGACTGCCACGCATCCTCGTGGATCTCGTCGACCGCTTCGAACTGCTCGTCGACTGCGGCCTCGAGTTCCTCGATGGACTCCTCGGGAAGCATCATCGACAGACCGTCGAGGTAGGCGTCGATGGCGCTCTTGGAGAGTGTCACACCGCTCTGCTGGACGGACTTGGCCGACTCGAGCGAGTCGAACATCGTCTCGACGGCGGCGCGCTGGGCGTCGATACCGGTCTCGGCGGCACGGCGGCTCTGGTTCATCATCGTACGCTGCATCTCGAAGGTCGAACTGAACGGGTTGGTAGCATTCATTGTAATCACTCGGAGTTTCGTTTGACGGGGATGACGATGGTTTGGACGATGTCGCCGTCCTTGATGTCCAGCGTCTCGCGCTCGGCGTCGGGGATGCTGATGCGACCCCCGCTCTGCACGCGGGTCTTGAACATCGCGGTTCCCATACTCATGGCGCCGAGCTGCGAGAATCCGTCGAATCCGCCGCCGCCGCCGGACACGAACTGCTCGAACAGTTGCATCTGGCGTTCGACCGCATCCTCGCCGGCGTCTTGGAACTGCTGGGCGAACGGCAGAGGCGGCCACAGCGGCGAGCCATCGTCGTCGTCTTGCGTCATCCGTACTCTCACCAACACGTCCCAGAGGCATAAGCTTTACTTTCGTTACCGTTCAATACCATTCAGAGACATCGTATGGTTGCACCCGGGTGCGCCCGGTGACGAAAGCGACCGGTCTTTAACCGGCCACGACAAAGGACTACACAGCATGCAAGAACGATCACCGACGCCGATGGAGGGTCTCACGGACGCATGGATCCAATCGGGGAGACATTTCTCGAACAGTGTCGAACATCTTTACAACAGCGTGATGGCGGCGAACCAAGCGATGCTGCCGGCCAACGGGGACGACCGTCAGCCGGCCGACTCGCCGGAAGTAACCTACTCCAAGGCCGAGTGGTCGTTCGAGCGCTCCGACGACGGCGATGGACTCGTCGGCGTTGGCGATCGGATCCGGTTTTCCAAGCCCGTCACCGAGGAGGAGGTCGGCGTGTTCGCCGACGCCAGCGGCGACACGAACCGGCTCCACCTCGACGACGAGTTCGCCGAGGAAACCCGGTTCGGCCGCCGGATCGCTCACGGAACCCTCGTCTCCGGTCTGATCAGTGCCGCGCTCGCCCGCCTGCCGGGGCTGACGATCTACCTTTCACAGGATCTTCAGTTTCTCGGCCCGGTCGACATCGGCGAACGGGCCACCGCCATCTGTGAGGTCGTCGAGGACCTCGGTGGCGGACGCTACCGCCTGACGACCGTCGTCGAGGACGAGGACGGCGAGACGGTGATCGACGGCGAGGCCATCGTGCTCATCGACGACCCGCCCGAGGACACCCCCGACGGAGCCGACGCGTAGTCGCGATCCGACCCCGACCCCGACCCCGGCGTTTCGGGGCCTCTCCTATGTTCGTCGGAACTCGTCGTCGCCCCGAATGCGCCGCGACGACGATGCACGACGCACCGACGGCACATGTCACCGCCGCCATCGCACGTGGCCACGGTCCGCGGTCGTGTCGGACACCGGATCCCGCGCACGGGCGTCACACGATTCACTCCACGGCACGGGGCGACGCGTCGTTGACCTGACACCGGCCGCGTTCGGTCCGGAAGAAAGGCGTGAGCCGACGCCTGCACCGTTGGATCAACGAACACCACGTCAGACCGGTTCGAACCGGTAGCCGTCCCACGCCTGACTGTCCGGTTCGCGAATACCTGCCTCGGGGTCGCGGAGTTCGTCGACGTACACCGGCCGCACCTCGTCGCCGATCGTAACCTCCTCGGTGGTGACACCGCCGAGGGCACGAACTGGTTCGCCGTCCACGTCGAACTCGACGATTGCGAGCGTGTTTGGTTCGCGGACGCCCGGCGGTGTCGCCGTACTCGTCGTCCACGTGATCACCTCGGCGGTGTACTCGCTGAGATCGACCGTATCGACCGGTTCCTCTCCGCCCGGGCCGATCGGGTGGCCGGGGAACGTGATGCTGCCGTCGGGGTAGCGGTACGCTTCCATCATCAGACCGCCTCCATCAGCGTGGTGATGACACAGTTGCCAAAGCCGCCGACGTTACAGGCCAACCCGGTGTCGGCACCGTCGACCTGCCGCTTGCCGGCCTCGCCACGCAGTTGTTCGTACAGTTCGTACACCTGTGCGACGCCGCTCGCGCCCAGCGGATGGCCCTTCGATTTCAGGCCGCCCGAGGGGTTGATCGGGAGGTCCCCACCGATCTCCGTACGGCCCTCCTCAACGGCCCTCCACCCTTTGCCCTTCTCGAAGAAGCCGAGATCCTCGCTCTGGAGAAACTCGAGAATGGTGAACATGTCGTGGAGTTCGGCCACGTCGACGTCATCGGGGCCGAGACCCGCCATGTCGTAGGCGATCCGACTCGACTCGACGACGCCACGCATCGTCGTCGGGTCGGCGCGTTCGTGAACGACGTGGGTGTCCGTCGCGCCGCCGACGCCCGAGACGAGAACGTAGTCGTCGGTGTACTCCCGGGCGACAGATTCGGGGCAGAACATGAGCGCCGCGCTGCCGTCCGTGATCGGACAGAAGTCATACAGTCGGAGCGGGTCGGCCACGATGGGCGACTCCAGAACCGTCTCCAGATCCACCTCCTTCTGGAACTGTGCGTGGTCGTTGTCGACGCCGTGGCGATGATTTTTGACTGCGACCTTACCGAGGCTCTCGCGTGGCGCGTCGTACGTATCGAGGTAGAGGCGCGCGGTCAGCCCCGCGAAACTCGGGAGCGTCACGCCGTGTTTGTACTCCAATGGGTGGGTGATCGAGGCGATAATATCCGTCGCCTCGGCCGTCGTCCGGTGGGTCATCCTCTCGGCTCCGACGAGAAGGGTCATGTCGCTTGCGCCGCTGGCGACCGACTGCCAGGCGTGTTTTACCCCGGCCCCACCGCTTGAACTCGTCTGATCGATGCGTGCGGCGTAGGCCGGCATCGCCGCGAGGTCGTGTGTGACAGCGTTCATGATCCCTGTCTGTCCCTCGAACTCGCCGCTCGCCATGTTCGAGACATAAAGATGGTCGACGGCATCCGGCGGGACGCCGGCGTCGTTCAGACACGCCGACCCGGCCTCGGAGAGCAGGTCGAGAACCCACCCGTCGCGCTGGCCGAACTGGGTCATCGACGCACCGAGTATGGCTACGTTCTGCATAGGTCCGTTCCCGCAACCCACCGGCTTAGGCTTACCCTTTACTCCCGGTCCCGGTCAGAAGGCTAGCGTGTCGACGACGACCGCCAGTAGCAGCGAGCCGAGGTATGCGTTCGAGGCGTGGAACGCGCGAAACGCGGCCGACTCGGTGCGGTCGAGATGAAGCCGAATGACCGCCCACAGAAACACCGCGCCGAGCGTGACGGTCGTGGCGACGTACACCCAGCCGAGCGACGCCCACGCGGCGAGGACACCTGCACCGACAAACGTCGCACCGAGCCACCAGAGAATGTGTTTTCGGGTCTCGGTCTCGCCACGGACCACCGGCATCATCGGGAACCCACCGCGGGCGTAGTCGTCCTTATACGCCAGTGCCAGGTTGTAGAAGTGAGCGGGCGTCCACAGGAAGATCACCGTCGCCAGAAGGAGCCCCCCGATGCCGACCGATCCAGTGACCGCGCCCCACCCGATCAGCGCCGGCAACGCCCCGGCCGCGCCGCCAAGAACCGTATTTTGCACGGTGTTGGGCTTCAGTACGAGCGTGTAGATCACGCTGTAGAACACGATAGCGACGAGTCCGAGCACGGCGACGAGAAGGTTGACCGCGGCGAAGGCGGCGAGCGACCCGACGGTCAACAGGCCGCCGAAGGCGAGGGCGTTGCGAACCGACACCACGTCCGTCGCGAGCGGGCGGTCGTTGGTCCGGGACATACGACGGTCGATATCCCGCTCAAAGACGTGGTTGAACGTGCCGCTGGCCCCGATGGAAAGCACGCCACCGACCAGCGTCAGAACGACCGTCCGCGGGGTGAGGGCCGGCCCGGCGGCAAGCGCCATACCCGCGGAGGCGACGAGACAAAGCAGCCACATCAGTCGTGGTTTCATCAGGCGGAAGTACGCGCCCGCGAGCGCTCTGGTCCGCGGGATCGGATTCTCCGGAAGCGACGGACGGCTCCCCTCGTCACCGCCCGGCTTCTCCGGGGGCGCGAGCGTGTCGGGGTCGGCAACGGGACCGTCGTCGGGGTCGCCGGTCCGTGCTTCGAGCGTCCACGCGAGCGCCGCGACCAAGCCGCCGAAAATAACGAGACCGATGAGCAGGTGAACGGCCGGAAGCGGCGCAGCCGCGCCGGTGGTGGCGACGAACGCACCCATCGCGGCTTGGATAGGGTAACAAACGACGGCAACACCGAGTGCAACCCGGACCCGGCGACTGGTGTCGGTCCGGAGGGCGGCGACACCGGCGGCGAGAACGAGGAGGCCAACGACAACGGCGGCGAGACGGTGACCAACGACTAACGCACCCGAGGCGGTCGTGGGGAGCGAAAGCCCCGCCCCGCAGGCCGGCCACGCGGCACAGGTCCGGGTCGCGTCGGTGACGCCGATCGTCGTGCCGACGAGAACGAGCAGGTAGACACCCATCGCGCTCGCCGCCAAAAGCCCGGGGAAACGGTCGGTCACACTCGCCACGGTTCGATCACTCCCGGTGCTTAGAAATCCCCGTATTTAGGCTCCGCGTTTCGTGTCACGCACGAGCCCCGGTATCGACGGGCAGGACGGGAACCGTCAAGCCTATCAGTAGGTATTTAGGGGGGAGATTCTAACTCCCTATAGAATATGAAACGGTCGCGCCTCGCACTGGCGTCGCTGCTTTCGGCGGTGGCACTCGCCCTCGTCGCCGATCCCGTGGCGGCACAGAGTTCGGTGTCGGCAGAACTCATCAGCCAGTTAAACAACAAACTGCTGTATATCGCCGTACCCATCACCCTCCTCGTTGAGGGCATCCTCATTTACACGGTGTACCGGTTCAAGAACACGGACGAAGCCAAGCCGACACAGGAGAACCGTCGGCTGGAGATCACGTGGACGGTCGCCACGGCCGTTATCCTGTTGTTCGTCGGGGTCGCCTCCTACGGCGTCCTCGCCAACGAGAACGTCACGTTCCAGAGCGGCGAACAGGAGGTGGCCCCCGACGGCGACGACGTCGTCGTCGACATGGAAGCGTTCCAGTGGGGCTGGAGGGCTAGTTACCCACAGGAAGACGTCCAGTTGTCGAGTACCTCGCCGACGGTGGTGATCCCGAAAGGGCAGGACGTCTACTTCAACGTCACGTCGAGTGACGTGTTACACGCCGTCCACGTCCCGGAACTCGGTCTGAAACAGGACGCTATGCCCGGTCAGTCGAACGTGATCAAAACCGTCGCACTGGAGGAGGGGACATATCAGGGCTACTGTGCGGAGTTCTGTGGCGTCGCACACTCCCAGATGTACTTCGAGGTCCAGGTGGTCTCACAGGAGGAGTACCGGTCGTTCCTCAACGAACAGAGCGAGTCGGCCGGTGACATCGAAGCGGACGACGATGTGGTCCGCGAACACCACGAGTCGGTCGCTCGCTCCCCGATTCGGGCCTGAGACAGCCGAGACGCGATCCGTTCTCGTAGTTCGTCCGCTCGTTCAGCACCGCTGTTCAACGATCCGGTCGACGATTCGTCCCGTCGAGCAGAGTTCGTCCGCACGCGCCTCACGCTCCGACGCCCGCCTGATCTCGGTGTCGAGACCGCGAGACCGGAGCGCCTCGGTGAGACGGTCCTCGTCGTGGTGCTGGTCGTGACCGAGAACGATAATGTCGGGGTCGATCCGCTCGATTGGAACGAAGATATCCTCGGGGTGGCCGAGGTGGGCCTCGTCGACGATGGCGAGGGCGCCGACCATCTCCCGACGCTGGCGGTTCGAGAGTACCGGCGTTTCCTTGTGGGTGACGTTCCGACTCCGAGCAACGATGACGTGGAGGCGGTCCCCCATCGCAGCGGCGTCGGAGAGGTAGTGGACGTGCCCGGGATGGAGAAGGTCGAACGTGCCTTGAGCGACGACGGTCGTCATGGGTCGCGGTCGACGGCCTCCCCTGTCACGCGCGCCTTGGGGCCGGTCCGAACCATCGACACGGAGCGTGACCGCTCGGGGACGGGGTGGACGGCCGCGGGCGTCGGTTGGGCGATTCCGACGACGGGTTCCAACCGGCAAAACCGCATGGTATTCGCTCGGGTTCGTCGCCTTCTAAGGGTTCCGGATACCGGCCGAGTGTCGTTCCGTAACGAACGGCCGCCGGTACGGATTCTGCAAGGCTTAACTTCGGCCACCCACCAGTAGATAGTATGACCGCAGGGAATGCCGGGGATTCCGGCACCGACCGGGCGGACGATTCCCGCCCCACCGTCTACGACCTCGCGCCGGACTGTACGGTCGAGGACATCGAGGTCGACCGCTACTACCACGCCGTCGTCAACGGCGTTGTCGAATACGGCGTGTTCGTCGATATCTCCGATGAGGTGTCGGGGCTCGTCCACGAGTCGAACTTAGACGGCGAGTACAGCGTCGGCGACCGACTGCTCGTCCGTCTCAACGAGATCCGCGAGAATGGTGATATCGCCTTCGACGAGGCGGCACTCGGTGACTACCGGACGGTCGCCGTCGACCACCGGCCCACGGTGACGCCCGTCGAGAATCTCGATATCGGCGAGACGGCGACGGTCGAGGGGGCCGTCACCCAGATCAAACAGACCGCCGGACCGACGGTGTTTCGATGCTGTGACGACACCGGCATCGTCGCCTGCACGGCGTTCGAGGAGGCAGGCGTGCGAGCACACCCGGAGGTCGAACTCGACGACGTCGTTCGGATCTCGGGAACGGTCGAGGAACACGAGGGAAGCCCACAGATCGAGGTGGACTCGCTCTCGAAGTTGACCGGCGACGACGGTACCGAGGTTCGACGGCGGGTGGACGCGGGCCTGTCGGAGCGCGCCGCCCCGAACGAGGTGGCACCGTTGGTCGAGTGGGACGCCTTCGACACGCTCCGGCCCGACCTCCGCGGTGTCGCCCGTCGCCTTCGACGGGCCGTTCTCGAGGGGCGTCCGATCCGGGTGCGTCACCACGCCGACGGTGACGGGATGTGTGCCTCCCTGCCCGTCCAGGTCGCGCTCGAGCGTTTCATCCGGTCGGTGCACGACGACGACGACGCCCCCCGGCACCTCATCAAGCGCCTGCCGAGCAAAGCCCCGTACTATGAGATGGAGGACGTGACCCGCGACCTCAACTTCGCGCTCGAGGGCCGGGAGCGACACGGACAACAGCTCCCGCTCCTGCTCATGCTGGACAACGGTAGCACCGAGGAGGATGTCCCCGCCTACGAGAACCTCGCTCACTACGACGTCCCGATCGTCGTTGTCGACCACCACCACCCCGACCCTGGGGCGGTGAACGACCTGCTCGACGCACACGTCAACCCCTACCTCCACGGGGAGGACTACCGGATCACGACCGGAATGATGTGTGTCGAACTCGCGCGGATGATCGATCCGGAGATAACCGACGAACTCCGGCACGTCCCCGCGGTCGCGGGACTGGCAGACAGATCGAAATCCGAGACGATGAGCGAGTTCGTCGACTTGGCAACAGAGGCGGGCTACGACCGTGGTGACCTCGTGCGGATCGGGGAAGCGCTCGATTACGCCGCCCACTGGCTCCGCTACAGCGAGGGCAAAACGCTCGTCAGCGACGTCCTCAACGTCGATTGCGACGACGAGCACCGACATCAGGAACTCGTCGACTTTCTCGCGGACAGAGCGGAGCGGGATATCGACCGTCAACTCGCCGCGCTCGAGGCCCACGTCGAACACGAGCGACTGGACAACGACGCTCGCCTCTACCGGGTCGATCTCGACGACTTCGCCCACCGCTTCACCTACCCCGCACCGGGAAAGACAACCGGGAACCTCCACGACCGCAAGGTCGAGGAGACGGGGGATCCGGTCATTACCATCGGCTACGGGCCCGATTTCGCTGTTCTCCGATCCGACGGCGTCCGGCTCGACATCCCGGAGATGGTCTCCGAACTCAACGAGGAGGTCGTCGGAGGCGGTGTCTCCGGCGGCGGCCATCTCGTTGTCGGCTCCATCAAGTTCGTCAAAGGGATGCGCGGTGAGGTGATCGACGCGCTGGTCGAAAAGATGGCCGACGCCGAACTCGACGAGGCGCTGTCGAGCGCGACGGTGCTCGACACCTAGTCGAACCGGACCGTCCTCCGCGCGACGACGACGGCGAGAACGAGCGCCGCGGCCGCGCCGGCGACGACGACCCACGTCGTCCGGTCGGTGCCGTCGTCGCCACGCCAGTCGGCCTCGAAGGCCTCGCGGAAGTGTGTCGACAGGCGGTCGCTTCTGATGGCGACCGACACCTCGCGGTTCTCGGAGACGGCGTTTTCGTTCCAGTTGAGACTCCCCACCACCACCACGTCGTCGGCGACGACGCCTTTCGCGTGGACCTTCTCGAACCGGCCGCCGGGCTCCGCGAACCGCGCCGACAACGGGAGGTCACGCCGCTCGGCGACGGCGTTCAGCCAGTCGATCAGCGCGGCGTTCTCCTCCTCTGTGTACCACACCCCCGAGAGAAGGATCCGGACCTCGACGCCGCGCTCCGCGGCTCGGATCGTCGCCCGGAGAAGCGGGCCATCCCGGCGGCCAACCGAGGGCTGAATCACGTCGACCCGGTCGTCTGCGGCGTCGATAACGGCAACCACCTCCGACTCGGCGTTACCCGGAGCCGTGAGTACCCGGACCTCGGAGGCCGTCGCCGTCGTCGGATCGATCCGGGAGGGGTAGCGTCCCTTTGGGGGCGGGTCGTCCTCGAACGACGTTCCGCGCCGGTAGCGCCGCCACGGGGTTCCGTCCCGCCACCCGGCGTCGCCACGAAACAGGGCGGCGAGGTCGGCCGCGACAACGGGGGAGTCGACCACGACACCCCACCCACGGCTGCTCCGCCCGCCGATCCCCGCTGGCTTCCAGTTTTCGGTCATGACGAGCGCCCGGTCGTCGACGACAGCGTACTTTGGGTGGTGGTAGTTGAAGCGAGCATGCGGGCCGCCGAGAACCGTTACCTCGACGTTGGCGTCGGCGAGTCGGTCGAGTGCGGCCGCCCCTCGCGCGGATCGGCCCCCGACTGGGTCGGCATCGACGAGGACGGCCACCTCGACGCCGCGGCGGTCGGCGGCAACGAGGGCGTCGACCACGCGGTCGCTGGTGAGCGTGTAACCCGCAAGCAGGATGCGGTCCTGGGCACTTCGGAGTGTCTTCACCGGAAGTCCCGGTGAGTCCGGAAGCAGAAAGCCGGTGACGTTCGCGCGACCGTACGCGCGAACGCTCCGTGGATCGAATCCGATCGGCCGCCACCGGCGTCCGTCTCCGCTCCGGACGAGTCGGTCGCCCTCGGGCGCGTCGCGGTACTCGAGACGGGCGACAACGACGCCGTCCCGCCGGAGGCGGAGCCGTTCGCCGCTGTTGGCAAGCGAGAGCGCGGGCGTCTCAACGACGGGCGCGTCGACCAGTCGGCGCGTCGCGTCGGGGTCGGCACTGAGCGCGAACTCGGGGGCCGGGCGGTCAGCGGGGAGAGAAACAGCCGTCTCGCCATCCTCCAGCGTCCAGTTTGCTGTCGACGATGTCGGGACCCGGACGACGACGAACTCGCCGGCGTCACCGTCGGCG